>JAITMJ010000130.1 GCA_031277475.1 Flavobacteriaceae bacterium | reverse complement strand
CATTAAGGATTGATGAAAAAACATTTTTTGTGAAAAATGTTTTGCGGTGTCCTCGCCGTTCTTGGATGCAAGGATATATGGTAAATATGTGTTTTTTATGTTTCATATTGGCTGTTGGCTGTTGGCGTCATTGCGGGTTTGACCGGCAATCTCTTTCTTTTTTTAGTGACTAACTCTTGCTAATTTTGTTTTTAAAACTTTGACAAAGTGCTTACTGCTCTTTTTTATATATTGAGTGAATGTTTTTTTTCATTCCCCTCCCTATCGTGGGACAGGGGACTTTTTCATCCTTTCCGAAAGTGCGGAGCGGTTTTGCCCCGCTGCTTCCGAAAAGTTTTAATGAACCTAACATTTCACAAATGTTCTCCTGTTGTCGGTAGATTGGCTTCTTTAATTTTTATTTTTTAGGAATCGGCGAATATCACTTCCTCGTTTTCTCCAACATCTAATTCCCATACAGCCTAAAAACCTATCTGTCTAATTTACGCTGCAAAATTCATCAGGTTTATACAAATAATCACAATTTTTTGGGAGGCATTGAAGGGGCTTACATTAAAAAAACAGGAGGCATTTAGGGGGTCAAAATTTTTCAAACCACTGATATATAGAATTTTGTGTATTTGGAGGGGCATATTTTATTTTTCCATACAATAAATTTTTCTTTACTTTACGGTATAAAAAATAAGGATTATGATGAACCGTACCATTTTCACTTGTATTGCTGTTTCAGCAATAAGTATTTCAAGCAAAATTTCCGCACAACAGGGAGAATTAATAGAAATAGACTCTCTATCAAAAATTGTAAACAATCCCAAAATTTCCCGGCAGGAAAAAATACTACCGATGGCTGAACTCTCTAAACGATACTCTGACGAAGGTGACAGCCTGAAAGCGAAAAAGTTCTTAAACCAAGCGAGAACACTTGCCCGAAAACAAAAAGACAGCAAGTATATGATCTATATTTTCTCTAGAGAATTACCAAATATTTTAAACTCTCATCCCAGAAATGTTACCGGAGCCTATAAAATTATTGACAGCGTTTATGCCGCCATTTCAAAAACCACAGACCGAGAAGCACAAGCAATGGGCTATTATTCCATCGGCTATACGAAGAATTTCCTCGATTCAAAATATGATTTTGATGATTTTTTTAAATCCTTGCGCATTGTGGAAAAACTTCCCGAAAAATCAAAGGTAAAATACAAATGGTTGGCTTATATCTATTCAAGTCTGTATGCACGAAGCAATATCAGAGATAAAACATACAATATCGAAAAATATCTCAATTTAATGTATCAGGCAGCCGAAAAATCCGAAAACAAGAATGTTATTTGCAACGCTATGTATGCAAAACTGAATTATATTGCTTTTATGAAAAATCCTCCGGAAGATAAAAACGTAATCTTGCAAAATGCCAAACGCTTAGAACAGTATATTTCCAAAAACGGAAACAATATAAATGCAGTATGGTACGGTCGGGCTGTCAACGTTTTGAAAAATGTATATGCTGACTATCCGAATGCACAATCCGAAAAGTTGATAGAACAATACACGGAAAATTTTAAAAAAAATGTAAGAAATAATGTTCAAAGCAAAATCGCGCTATTGTATTTAATCATTAATGATGAAGAACAGAAAAAAAATTATGCAAAAACCATCGAACTTTACAAGGAACAACTTATTCCGATCCGTAAAGTGACGCAACCGTATCTTCTCAGCAGAGATTATGAGAATTTATCTTTATTGTACACGGAAATCGGTCAGCATCGGCAAGCAACCGAAGCAATGAATGAAAGTCTGAAATATTATAAAGAACTCGTCAATATCCAAACAGAAGAACAGCACCAACTTGCCGAAGTGAAATTTGAAGTGGAAAAAATAAAACTCGAAGCAGCCAAAAAGCAAGCCGCACTTTCCCTTGCCAGATCAAGGAATGTGCTTTATCTCGTGGTTGGTCTTTCGATAGCAGGTTTTTTGATTTCTTTAGTTCTTTTCTTCAATAGGCGGAACAAGAGATTGAAATTTGAAAAAGAATATGCGGAACAACAAACAAAATTGAAAGAATACGAAAGAGATACAGCACAAAAAAAATTGGTTGCCGCCAATTTACAAGTGATAAAAAAGAATGAAACTTTAGAAAAAATCACGCAAAAATCTACCGATAGGGAAATACAAAAATTGGTACGAAAAGATTTTGTGAATGATAAAATCTACATTGATTCCGAGAAAATTTTTGAAAACATACATCCCGAATTTTTTGAATTTCTAAGAGAAAAAGCCACACCAAACAAACTCACCAATCTCGACTTGCGATATTGCGCCTACATCTATTTGCAAAAAGGAAATAAAGAAATTTCCCACGAATTGAACGTGAGCACTCTCACCGTAAAAACCAACAAAAGAAGACTACTAAAAAAATTCAATTTAAAAAAACAGGCGGATTTTCAAGATTTGTTCGGTATTTTTTCCAGCCCTGATTAAAACCATTTTAAGAAACTCCAAAAACAACGTTATCGTCATTTCGTAAAATTTTCATTTCACCTCCTGCGCCTTAATCAAATTCAACGCGGAACCTGCTTTAAACCACTCGATTTGAACATCGTTGTAGGTGTGGTTTGCAATGATGCTGTCTTGGTTTCCGTCTTTGTGCGTGAAAATCAGTGTTAAAGGTTTTTCCGGTGCGAAGTCCGTCAAGTCTGCAAAATCTACGGTGTCGTCTTCTTGGATTTTGTCGTAATCGGATTTATCGGCAAACGTCAGCGCAAGCATTCCTTGTTTTTTCAAATTCGTTTCGTGGATTCGCGCAAAAGATTTCACCAAAACCGCTTTCACGCCGAGATGTCTCGGTTCCATTGCCGCGTGTTCTCTGGAGGAACCCTCGCCGTAGTTTTCATCGCCCACCACAATTGTCGGGATTCCTGCCGCTTTATACGCTCTTTGCACCGCCGGAACTTCGCCGTATTCGCCGGTGAGTTGATTTTTCACGCTGTTGGTTTCCATATTGTAAGCGTTCACTGCTCCGATGAGCATATTGTTGGAAATATTGTCTAAATGTCCGCGATATTTCAGCCACGGTCCTGCCATAGAAATGTGGTCGGTAGTGCATTTTCCGAACGCTTTAATTAAAACTTTTGCATTCACGATATTTTTTCCGTCCCAAGCGGGAAAAGGCGTTAGCAACTGCAATCGGTCTGAATTCGGATCTACGATGACTTGAACATTCGAGCCGTCTTTGGAAGGTGCTTGATAGCCGTTGTCGTCCACCGCAAAACCTTTTTCGGGAAGTTCGTAGCCTTTCGGTTCGTCTAATTTCACGGGATTTCCGGATTCGTTAGTTAAAGTATCGGTTATCGGATTGAAATCCAATCTTCCGGAAATTGCTACGGCTGCCACCATTTCCGGCGAAGCCACAAAAGCGTGAGTGTTCGGATTTCCGTCTGCTCTTTTCGCAAAATTTCTGTTAAAAGAATGGATGATGGAATTTTTTTCGCCTTTTTCCGCACCGGCTCTTCCCCATTGCCCGATGCAAGGTCCGCAAGCATTGGTAAAAATAATGGCGTTTTCAAATTTTCTGAAAGAATTTAAAAATCCGTCTCTTTCCGCCGTGAACTTCACTTGTTCCGAACCCGGATTTATTCCCAAAATTGCTTTTGGTTTTACGCCTTTTGCAACGGCATTTTCTACGATGGAAGCCGCTCTGGAAAGGTCTTCATACGAGGAATTCGTGCAAGAACCAATCAACGCCCATTCCACTTCGAGAGGCCAGCCGTTGGCTTTCGCTTTTTCTCTAAATTCTGCAACGGGAGTCGCCAAATCCGGCGTGAAAGGTCCGTTCAAATGCGGAGAAAGTTCGGAAAGATTGATTTCAATTAATTGATCAAAATATTGTTCGGGATTTTCGTAAACTTCGCGGTCGCCGGTCAAATGTTCGGCAATTTTATCGGCAGCGTCTGCAACTTCCTGTCTGCCGGTTGCCGCCAAATATCGTCTCATCGAATCGTCGTATCCGAAAGTGGAAGTGGTAGCCCCGATTTCTGCGCCCATATTGCAAATGGTTCCTTTTCCCGTTGCCGAAAGCGATTTTGCACCTTCGCCGAAATATTCCACAATACAGCCGGTTCCGCCTTTTACGGTGAGGATTCCGGCAACTTTCAAGATGACGTCTTTTGCGGAAGTCCAGCCGTTCATTTTTCCGGTGAGTTTTACGCCGATGAGTTTCGGCATTTTCAATTCCCAAGCCATTCCTGCCATCACATCTACAGCGTCTGCGCCGCCAACGCCGATGGCTACCATTCCCAAACCGCCTGCATTTACGGTGTGAGAATCTGTCCCAATCATCATTCCTCCCGGA
Source organism: Flavobacteriaceae bacterium (assembly GCA_031277475.1). Taxonomy (GTDB): domain Bacteria; phylum Bacteroidota; class Bacteroidia; order Flavobacteriales; family Weeksellaceae; genus JAITMJ01. The sequence goes on along the minus strand of JAITMJ010000130.1, from coordinate 3,703 downwards.
AATGCGTAGTTTTCCAAAACCACTTGGTGTATGATTCCTGCGCCCGGTTTCCAAAATCCGATGCCGTATTTATCGCAAACGGAACTCAAAAAATTGAAAACTTCGGAATTTTTGTTAATGGCTTCTTGCAAATCTTTTTCTGCTCCGGCTTTCGCTTGAATTAAATGATCGGCGTGTGCTGTGGAAGGAACCGCCGCTTTTGTTTTTCCCGCTTGCATAAATTGCAAAAGTGCCATTTGTGCGGTTGCATCTTGCATTGCCACCCGATCCGGCGCGAAATCCACATAAGATTTTCCTCTTTCGTAAAGTTGATTTGCATTGCCTTCCCAAAGGTGAGCGTAAAGAATTTTTTCCGAAAGTGAGAGCGGTTTTCCCACAATTTTTCTCGCCGCAGCGATGCGTTCGGGATAGCGTTCGTACACTTTTTTTATCATATCCAAGTCGAAAATCATAGTAAATTTTTTTTTGATTTGAGTTTTCAAAATTACGAAGATTTTTGTTTAGAATTGGTGATGGAAGGAAAAATAATCCTAATTTCACTGTATATCTGAAAGTTATAAACGGTAATCAAAATCAATTTTATTGTTTATCTTTAAAAACTTAAAACGAATTTCAAATCAATGCAAACCTTTCAAGACCAAATAAAACAAGGCATTCCCGATGTTTTGCCGGAGATAAAACCTTTTGACGATTCCATCAATCACGCACCGAAACGCAAGGAAATTTTAAACGAAGAAGAAAAAAAACTCGCTTTGAAAAATGCTTTACGTTATTTCAAACCGGAATTTCATAAGGAATTGTTGCCTGAATTTAAAAAAGAACTCGATGAGTTCGGCAGAATTTATATGTATCGTTTTCGCCCCGATTACAAAATGTTTGCGCGCCCGATTTCGGAATATCCCGCGAAATCCTTGCAAGCAAAAGCCATTATGCTGATGATTCAAAACAATTTGGACAATGCTGTGGCGCAACATCCGCACGAACTCATCACCTACGGCGGAAACGGTGCCGTTTTTCAAAATTGGGCGCAATATTTATTGACGATGAAATATCTCTCGGAAATGTCTGATGAACAAACACTTGTGATGTATTCCGGACATCCGCTCGGTTTGTTTCCTTCGCATAAAAATGCGCCGCGAGTGGTCGTTACAAACGGAATGACGATTCCCAACTATTCCAAACCCGACGATTGGGAAAAATTCAATGCGCTCGGCGTTTCGCAGTACGGACAAATGACGGCGGGAAGTTATATGTATATCGGTCCGCAAGGCATCGTTCACGGAACTACGATTACGGTTTTGAATGCGTTTAGAAAAATTAAAAAAGAACAAAGCGGAGGCTTGTTTGTAACTTCCGGACTCGGCGGAATGAGCGGTGCTCAACCGAAAGCGGGAAATATTGCAGGCTGCATCACGGTTTGTGCAGAAGTGAATCCCAAAATCATCAAAATTCGGCACGAACAGAAATGGGTGGACGAAATCCATACAAACCTCGATGAATTGGTGGAAAGAGTGAAAACCGCTCAACAAAATCAAGAATCCGTTTCTTTGGCTTTTCTCGGAAATGTGGTGAATGTTTGGGAAAAATTCGATGAAGAAAATCTGAAAATTGATATCGGTTCCGACCAAACTTCTCTGCACAATCCTTGGTCCGGCGGCTATTATCCGGCTGGACAAAGTTTTGAAGAATCCAACAAAATGATGTCTGAAAATCCCGAATTGTTTAAACAAAAAGTTCGGGAAAGTTTGCGCCGACACGTAGCGGCAATCAATAAACACACCGCAAAAGGAACCTATTTTTTTGATTACGGAAATGCTTTTCTTTTGGAAGCAAGCCGAGCCGGAGCGGAAGTTTTTCGAGATGAAAACGGCGATTTTTGTTCGGCACAACATTCAAAAACGGGAAGCGAAACTTTCGCCTATCCGAGTTATGTTCAAGATATTATGGGACCGATGTGTTTTGATTACGGATTCGGACCGTTTCGTTGGGTTTGCACGAGTGGAAAACCCGAAGATTTGCAGAAAACCGATGAAATCGCCTGCAAAGTTTTAGAAGAATTAATGAAAATTTCGCCCGATGAAATTCGCCTGCAAATGTCGGATAATATTCGATGGATAAAAGGCGCGAGAGAAAATAATTTGGTGGTCGGTTCGCAAGCGAGAATTCTTTACGCCGATGCGGAAGGCAGAATAAAAATCGCCGAAGCCTTTAACAAAGCCATAAAAAACGGAGAAATCGGGGCGGTGATTTTAGGTCGAGATCATCACGATGTTTCGGGAACAGATTCGCCGTATCGCGAAACTTCCAATATTTACGACGGCTCGAAATTTACGGCAGATATGGCGATTCAAAATGTGATTGGCGATAGTTTTCGCGGTGCAACTTGGGTTTCCATTCACAATGGCGGCGGCGTTGGCTGGGGCGAAGTCATCAACGGCGGTTTCGGAATGTTGCTCGACGGAACCGATGAAACCGACAAAAAATTAAAATCCATGCTTTTTTGGGACGTGAACAACGGCATTTCACGAAGAAGTTGGGCAAGAAACGAAGGTGCAATTTTTGCCATAAAACGCGCGATGAAAGCAGAACCAAACCTGAAAGTTACCTTGCCGAATTTTGTGGATGAAGGGTTGTTGTGAATTTAGAATCAAGTCTAATATTTTGGGTTACACGTATTAAAAAAAATTGCAATTAAAAATATTTTGTATATTTGAGAAATTAATAATAAAAAATTGGTTTATGATATAGAAAAAAGCGTATTGATACGCATATTTTAATCGGAAAAAGCATTTTAGTTTTTTCTTCCTCGTAGAAAATTTAGCGATTTAAAAGTAAGGAAGAGATTAAGTTAAAATGTTCACGTGTAGCGTGGACTTTTACTTATTCTGTCCTTACAGGTCAACGCTAAATACCTCTACGAGCGGGATACTAAAAAAGTACCACGCTTTTTTTATGTGCGTATTTGAAATAAATTTTGGTGCTGACGGCAGAATAGTTCTTGCGGATTTTGCCGAATTGTAAAGCAAGAAAAATAATATTTTAATTACAAAAATTTTAACAAAATGAATAAATCATTATTTATAGGGACAATCGTTTCTTTAAGTTTAGTTTTTTCTTCGTGCCGCGAAGAAAGAATTTCGAGTGAAATACCGGGGGAAAATCCGGTAGTGAATCCGGTGATGAGTAAAGACACCGAAATGAAAACCCAATTTGCGAAAGCATTGGCAAAAGCATTGAAAGAGCACAAAGAATTGCGGGATTTCATAAAAGCAGAGGCATTGAAACAGGTGAACAGAGATTATGATGTGCTTTACCACGTCATTAAAAACAAACCCGTAACTACGATGACAGCAATGGGCGGAAACACCATCCACGATTTATTGTTGCCGTACTTTGAAACCGAAGCACAGCTGTTGGAAATTGAAAGCAGTATGCCGCTATTGACGATTTTTGTACCCGATTTACCTGAAGATTCTTTCTCTGCCGAAAGTTGGGAAACCATGGATGAAATCCCTTATGTTGCCGTACGAACTTATGAAAGCAACGATGTCCCGATTTATACGGCAGATAGCACCAATTTTGTATTGGAAGCACCGTATATTCCTGCGTTTCCTGTGGTTGTGGTGAAAGATAACGAAAGAGTGATACCTAATAATGATGAACTTTTTGACGATTTGGACACGCCGATTCTTACCGAGCCGAC
>JAITMJ010000123.1 GCA_031277475.1 Flavobacteriaceae bacterium | reverse complement strand
ACTTTGTTTAAACTAAATTCCGAAAATTCACCTTATAAAAACAGTGCCGACCTTATTGAGATAAATTTGTTTTTGAAAAAAGATAATCCCAAGTTGCCCAAAGAAAAAAATACAACCGATTTTATAGATTACGCTGTTTTAATCAGCAATTCCAAAAATCAAATTCCGATTGAAGAATTGAAGTAAACCATAAAATTTGAACAAAATATTAAGATGTCGTAAACTTGCATTTGCAAAAAATTAACACTATATTTAAGGATTTTAAAATTTAATCGAAAAAACGTATGAGCAAAAAAGGGAAAATAACGGTACAAGGTACGGAAATCACGATTATTTCCGGAAAAAATGACGATTATATTTCTCTTACGGATATGGCATCATCTTTTCGGGAAGGCAGTGGATTAATCGGTAAATGGATTTCTAATAAAAACACGTTGGAATATTTGGGAATTTGGGAAAAAATAAATAATCCTGATTTTAATTACCTCGAATTCGGGGTAATTGGACAAGAAGCAGGAACGAACAGATTTATTATGTCTGCGGGACAATGGATTGAACGAACAAAAGCGGTTGGTATTCTTGTAAAATCGGGACGTTACGGCGGAACTTATGCACACAAAGACATTGCATTTCACTTTGCAATGTGGCTGAGTCCTGAATTTCAAATTTATTTAATTAATGAATTTCAGCGGCTGAAAAATGAAGAAAACGACAGATTAAAATTAGAATGGAACCTACAACGAACTTTGTCTAAAATCAATTATCGTATTCATACAGACGCGATTAGAGATGAAATAATTCCGAAAATCGTAACCAAAGAACAAACAATGTTTGTTTATGCTGATGAAGCCGATTTGCTGAATGTTGCCTTATTTGGAAAAACGGCAAAACAGTGGCGCGAACAAAATCCCGATAAAGACGGAAATATCCGCGATTATGCCACGTTGGAACAATTGGTAGTCTTGTCGAATATGGAAAGCATCAACGCTTTGCTCATTCGCCAAAAATTTCCGCAGAGTGAACGGCTTTTTCAACTGAACAATGTGGCAATCTCACAAATGAGTTCGCTGATGAACAATAAAATATTAAAGAAATTGAAAGATTGAACCCATAAACCTTAAACCTTGAACTTTAAACTTTAAACAAAAAAAAATAAATTATGAACAGTGCAATTGCATCACACCCAAATCCGACTAATGAAGTTAAGAAAACCCTTTCAAAACACATTCTTGCCGATGGTTTTGATTTCGTAATGGACATCGAAAAATCCCACGGTTCGTGGCTTTACGACAAAATTTCAGGAAAAAAATTTCTGGATATGTTTTCTATGTTTGCCTCAGGATCAGTCGGTTACAACCATCCGTATTTGCTCTCAAAAGCAGATTGGCTCGGAAAAATGGCAATCAATAAACCCACTTTGTCAGACGTTTATCCCGAAGAATACGCCGATTTTATGACGGTTTTTGAACGCGTAGCCATTCCCGAAGAACTCCAACTCGCGTTTTTCGTTGCCGGCGGAACATTGGGCGTAGAAAATGCGATGAAAGCAAGTTTCGATTGGAAAACCCGAAAAAATTTTGAAAAAGGTCTGAACACCGAAGCCGGAATTTGCATCCATTTCAAACAAGCATTTCACGGAAGAAGCGGCTACACGTTGAGTTTGACCAACACCGCCGATCCCAGAAAATATCAATATTTCCCGAAATTCGATTGGCCAAGAATCATCAATCCGAAACTCACATTTCCCACAACCGAAGAAAATTTGGCAGAAACCGCCCGAAACGAAAGATTGGCTCTGCTTCACATCGAAGAAGCCATTATTTCAAACCCCGACAAAGTGGCTTGCATCATCATCGAACCGATTCAAGCGGAAGGCGGCGACAACCATTTTCGCGATGAATTTTTTGTGGAATTAAGAAAAATTTGCGATGAAAACGAAATCCTGCTCATCTTTGACGAAGTGCAAACCGGAATCGGACTCACCGGAAAAATGTGGGCTTTTCAGCATTTCAGCGTAACGCCGGATTTGATTTCTTTCGGCAAAAAAACCCAAGTTTGCGGGCTTTTGGCAAACCGAGAAAAATTCGACGAAATTCCGAACAACGTGTTCCGCGAAAGTTCGAGACTCAACTCTACTTTCGGCGGAGATTTCATTGATTTCTGCCGATTTAAACTGATTTTGGAAATCATCGAAAAAGAAAATTTGGTAGAAAATGCGCGAATTACAGGCGATTATCTTTTGAGCGGACTTCAAAAATTGGCGGAAAAATATCCCGAAAAAATTTCAAATCCGCGAGGTCGAGGTTTGATGTGCGCCATAGATTTACCGACCGCCGAACAACGCAATCAACTGCAAGACGATCTTTATGATGCCGGAATGATTATCCTCACTTGCGGAACCCAATCGTTGCGATTTCGCCCGCATTTGAACGTTTCCAAAGAAGAAATAGATTTGGCTTTGGAAAAAATTGAGGGTTTGATGAAGTGAAAACTAAAAAAACTAATATTTAAAAACTGAAAAACTGAACGAGACTTCGAGAAATCGAGGAACGAGATTCGCTGATTCCATTAAAAAAAAAATAAAAATTAATGAGGCAAATTTTAATGCGTTTAGCCCGAATAATTTATTTATTTTTTCAATCTTTGAATTTTTTAATGATTATCATTAACACATTTCATATCAACACAAGAAAAAAATGATTTTCAGAAAAGCAATTCCTGAAGACATTCCCGAAATTTGGGAAATCCTTCGGCAGGCAATTCGGCGGCGAAAAAAAGACGGCAGCAAACAATGGCAAGACGGCTATCCAAATCTTGAAACCGTGGAAACCGATATAAAAAACGGTGTTGGCTACGTTCTTGCAGATTCCGAAAAAATCATCGGATATTCCGCCGTGATTTTTAATGATGAACCCGCTTATGAAAACATCAACGGAAAATGGCTTTCAGACGGAGATTTTGTAGTGGTTCACCGTGTGGCGATTTCGGATGAACATTCGGGAAAAGGTTTGGCGCAAAAAATGTTTGATTTTATAGAAAAAATTGCTTTAGGAAATAATATCCACAGCATAAAAGCAGACACCAATTTCGATAATATTCCGATGTTGAAAACGTTGGAAAAATCCGGTTATCAATATTGCGGCGAAGTCTTTTTGCGTGGAAATCCGAGAAAAGCGTTTGAGAAAATCATTTGAGGTTCACCACACTCGCATCCCGTAACTCATATCTCAAACCATAATTCGTAACTTTGCACAATCTCATCAGCAAAAAATGATTCGCATCACAAAAATTTTCAATTTTGAAACCGCGCACGTTTTGTATAATTACGACGGAAAATGCAGAAATATGCACGGACATTCCTACAAACTTTTCGTTACCGTAAAAGGAAATCCGATTCATGATTTGGAACATCCGAAAAACGGAATGGTCGTAGATTTCGCCGATATTAAAAAAATTGTGAAAGAAGAAATCGTGAATATTTGGGATCACGCGGTTTTAATCAACGCCGATTCTCCGCACAAAGAATTGGGACAAAACCTTGAAAAACAAGGACATAAAGTGATTTATTGCCCGTTTCAACCCACCTGTGAAAATATGCTCTACGAGATTGCCGAAAAAATTAAACGAAAACTGCCCGAAAACATATCTTTAGCCTATTTAAAACTCCATGAAACCGAAAATTCCTACGGAGAATGGTTTGAAGAAGAAAATTAGCGTGATGATTTTAAAATTGAAATATTAACTCTAAACCTTGAATTTTTGAACCTTGAACTTTGAACTTTCATTAATCGCAAACAAAAAAGTCTATTTCGCATCCGATCAGCATTTCGGGGCGCCGACTACCGCTAAAAGCAAAATTCGGGAAGAGCGATTTATCCGTTGGTTGGATTTCATAAAAACCGATGCGCAAATTCTATTTTTGATGGGCGATTTGTTTGATTTTTGGCACGAATGGAAACATGTAGTTCCGAAAGGCTACATCCGCGTTTTGGGAAAAATTGCCGAACTGAAAGATCTGGGAATTGAAGTTTATTTCTTCGTCGGAAACCACGATCTTTGGATGAAATCTTACTTTGAAGACGAACTCGGAATCCCCGTTTTTTTTGAAAAACAATATTTTGAAATCTCCGGAAAAAAATTTCTTTTGGCGCACGGCGACGGACTCGGTCCCGGCGACAAAGGCTACAAAAGAATGAAAAAACTCTTTACCAATCCAATCGCACAATGGTTTTTCAAATGGCTTCATCCCGATATTGCGATGCGGATTGCCAACTATTTTTCCAAAAAAAACAAACTGATTTCCGGCGAAGAAGATAAAGAATTTCTCGGCGAAGACAAAGAATTTCTGATTTTGTATTCCAAACAAAAACTGAAAACCGAACATTTCGATTATTTTATTTACGGACATCGCCACCTTCCGATGATTTTAAACATCGGCGAAAACTCCAAATACATCAACCTCGGAGATTGGATTTCGCATTTCACTTACGGCATTTTCGACGGTGAAAAATTTGAATTGCAGAAATTTTAAAATACAACTGTCTGATAATGAGTAAACTATATTGTTTCTTAATACATTTAACATTAATACAAAAAAAATGAGAAATCTAACATTAATTATCGGTACTGTTTACGGACTTTTGTCTGTGATTTTAGGCGCTTTCGGAGCGCATGCGTTCAAAAAAATACTGTCCATTGAACGGCTTGAAAGTTTCGAAACCGGAGTTCGCTATCAAATGTATGCTGCTTTTTTTCTGCTGATTGTCGGCTATATTTTAAAATTTGAAACCGGAATGGAAAAATGGATTTCGCTGTTGATGATCTTCGGAACTCTATTTTTTTCGGTGAGTATTTATTTTCTGTGTTTTCAGGATTATTGGAACGTCAATCTGAAGTTCCTCGGACCAATCACTCCAATTGGCGGAATGCTGATGATTCTTTCTTGGGGATTGCTGATATTCTACTTTTTTAAAAGAAATTAAAAGCATGCAGATGACGCGGATTTGTAGGATTTTATTTAACCATATTTCCCACAGATTTCACAGATAAAAAATGATTTAAGTGCTGATTATCAATAGTATATATCTGCAGAATCCTAAAAATCTGTATCATCTGCGTGCCAAATAACTTTTTCATTTTCAAATCTCAAATCATTTTATGATTTCTTCATAAAAAGTTTTTTCCTGAGTTTTGATGTCGGAGATTCCATATCGTTCATGTTTGGAAATAGCCATTTCATCAAGAATGTCCACAAAATTTTTGTAGTTGGCTTCATCTGTCGGCTTTATGATCACCGTAAAATTTTCCGCTTTCGGAGCGATTTTTTTGTAAGACTCTATCAATTTAGCAACTGCCAAACCTTGCATTGAAGTTTCTTTGATGTCGGATTTTGTCAAATCTTTCAATTCTTTTTGGTAATAAAAAATCCGGTTGTCTTTTCCCAAAATAAGGGTCAGTTGGTTTTTGACATCAATTTTGGGTGGTTCTGCTGTTGGCGGTTTTTGTTCTTTCGCAGGCAATCCCAAATCCATCACGTTTGGTTTGGAAAAATTGGTGGTGAACATAAAAAATGTAATCAATAAAAATCCCAAATCCACGAGTGGCGTCATATCCACGCGAATTTGCGGTTTCCTGTTTTTTCCGGTTTTTGTAATAATTTCTGCCATGATTTCTAAATTTTTTGAATTAAACTTAATTTGGCTAACATTGTTTTTTAGGAAATACAAAATCAATGCCCGAAATTTGACATGAGACAAAAAACACCGGACAGAGAGAAAGTAAAAAATAGATGTTTGCAATATAAAATAAAAAAGAACAGCGCAGAAAACACAAAATAAAATCAACAAAAACAATAAAAAACGCTACAAAATAAAATATTTTTATTCAACACATTACTTTATTGAAATTTTTCTATATTTGGAAACTTAATTCACAAAATCATAATAATATGAAAAACAGAAAACTACCTTATGCGATTGCATTTTTAGCATTGGCGGTGTCTGCAAATTTGTATGCTCAGGATCACAGAACCGTGATTCAGAACTATTTGAAGACATCCGCGCCAATTTCTAAAAATGTGCAGAACAAGGAATTCATTGTCAATAATGAAGATCCTTCGAAATCCATGAAAGCCGATGTTGTAAAAATTCAGCAGTCTTTCAACGGATTACCGATTTTCAATCATGATGCTACGTTGCTCATCAGAGAGAATCAGGTTTTGAATTTTATGGGAGATTTTACCCAAAATGTTCCTTCAGATTCGAATATTAATAATGCGATGAACGCCGAATCCGTTTTATCAACAGCCGTTAGCAATATGAATTTGGGCAATCCCGAAGTTTATACACAACTTTTGGAAAACGGAAATATGCTTTCTCCGTATAAGATGTATTTTGATAACGGGAACGAACTGATTTTGGCTTATTATCTCGAATTTCCCGAACAGCAGTCGAGCAATTACTGGGCTGTGGTTGCCGATGCAAAAACAGGTGAAATCTTGTCTCAACAGAATTTGACGCTTTCCTGCAATTTTTCAAATGAACCTTACGGACACATTCATTCTGAAAATCAGGATGTTGCAATTCCGGCATTTTTGCCACAACCTCAATCGGAAAATAAAATTGTAACGCCGTTTTTAGCAAATACCGCTTCTTACAACGTTTTTGCATTTCCTGTGGAAGCCCCTACTTTCGGTTCGAGATCAATGGAAGTAGATCCTTGGGATTTGACGACATCTCCGCAAGGCTGGCAAAACGACGGAACCACAGAATATAACATCACGAGAGGTAACAATGTACATACTTATCTGGACGAACTGAGTACCAATGCTATCGGTGCATCTGCAGACGGCGGTGCCAATCACAATTTTGATTTTTCGCTGGATTTGTCCGGAAGTTTGGATGGCTATACCAATGCCTCAATGACGAATTTGTTTTATACCAACAATAAATTTCACGATGTATTATACCGTTTTGGATTCACAGAAACCGCAAAAAACTTTCAGGCAAACAATTTTGGCAACGGAGGAAACGGAAATGATTACGTTTTAGCCGAAGCCAGAGACGGAGCCGGTGTTCCGGATTTGTCTTTGGGAATTTATAATAATGCCAATTTCGCTACACCTTCAGACGGAGCGAAACCAAGAATGCAAATGTATATTTGGCTCGGACCTGCGCCGTGGTTTTTATTCAATACGCCGCCTGTGGTAGCAGGAGGTCCGGATATTCCGCAAATCGGTTTGGGATATTTCGGTCCGCCGTTGTGGAAAGCAGGACCAGTAACCGGTGATGTTGTGGTTTCTCCTGTTTGGGATGCTTGTACGCCATTGGCAGCAGGTTCTATGGCGGGAAAAATCGGGATGGCACAAAGAAGTGACGGAGGCGCATCGTCTTGTGATTTTATGCAAAAGGTTTACAATATACAACAAGCAGGAGCCATTGGCGCGATTATTTACAACAATCCGGATAATCCAAACAATGGAGGAGAAGCCATTACCAATATGAGCGGAACTTTAGGGCTTAATATTACCATTCCTTCCGTATTTATTCCGCAATCAAAAGGAGAAGCTATTAAAACTTTGGTGAACGCATCGCAAACTGTAAATGTTACTTTAAAATTACCGGTATTGGATGGAAGTCTTGACAACGGAATCATCGTCCATGAATATGGTCACGGATTGTCCAACAGAACCACAGGAACCACAGTCAGCTGTTTAAATACAAGTATAGATGTGGAACAAATGGGCGAAGGCTGGTCGGATTTTGTGGCTTTGATGATGACTTTGAGACCAACCGACAATGCAAATGTTCCGCGTGGAATAGGAACTTATGCCGTTGGCGAACCAACAACAGGAGTAGGAATACGCCCAACCCAATATTCTCCGGATTTTTCAATTAATGATTTTACTTACGGCGATACTAACGGAATGCTAATAGGCGGACAGATTGATGTACACTCCATCGGTTTTGTTTGGGCTACCATTTTGTGGGATCTTCACTGGAAATATGTAGAAAAATACGGATGGAACGGCGGTAATCTTTTGTCTCTTGTGGATTCCGGATCCGCGAGAGTATTCCAAATGGTTTTAGACGGACTTAAACTTCAAGGTTGTTTGCCGACCTTTGTTATGGGAAGAGACGGAATTCTTGCTGCCGACCAAGCCGCAACCGGCGGAGCAGACAAATGTTTAATCTGGAATGTTTTCGCTAAAAGAGGTGTCGGGCTGAATGCAAGCGCAGGCTCCAAAACGAATATCAATGATCAGGTTGAGGATTTCACGGTTCCTACGGAATGTATTTTGGCAACCGGCGAAACCAATGTTACAAATTCCATAAGCATCTATCCGAATCCGGCTACCAACGAATTTTTCATCAAAGGAAATATTTTGGGGAAAGCAGATGTAGAAATTTATGACGCTTCCGGAAAATTGGTTTCCAACCAAAGAATTAATCCTTCCGAAAAAGAAGCCATCAATACACAAAGACTTCCAAACGGCGTGTATATGGTGAAAGTTTCAGGATTAGGATTTGAATATTCTTCTAAAGTGATTATTAAAAAATAATAATCTTTTTTCATAGCTGACCGCTTTGTATTGTCTTCGGATAAAACAAAGCGGTTTTTTTTCAGAATTCTAAAATCATGTTTAAAATCTATGAATCTATGTGGCTGCTTTTCATTAGAAATATCCACAATATGGTATCATTTTCATAAAATTTTAATGCGTTTAGCTTGTTTTTATAGTGCTTTCATCATCTCGTCTGTGATTTCCATATTGTGATAAACGTTCTGAACATCGTCGTCTTCTTCAAAACGTTCCAGCATTTTCATGTTGATTTTAAATTGTTCTTCACTGATTTCTTTCGTTATATTCGGGATTCTTTGCAGTTCGGCACTTTTGGCTTCAATGCCGAGTTCGTCTAATTTATGCGAAAGCGAACCGAAATCTTCAAAAGCGGTGGTAATCATCACTTCTTCAGCGTCGATATCGATTTCTTCAGCACCGCTGTCAATCATTTCCATTTCAAAATCGTCCCAATTCTGTTTGATTTGAGATTTTTCTATCGTGAAAATCCCTTTTCTGTCGAAAATAAAAGCGAGTTCACCATTCTTTCCGAGATTTCCGTCAAACTTATTAAAAACGGCTCTCACATTGGCAACGGTTCTGGTTGGATTGTTGGTAGTACATTCTATAAAAAACGCAACTCCGCCTTGCCCGTAGCCTTCATAAGTGATTTCTTCATAATGTTCTGCATCTGCTCCGCTTGCTTTTTTTATGGCTCTTTCCACATTATCTTTCGGCATATTTGCGCCTTTCGCATTTTGAATACAACGTCTTAACGCGGGATTGGCTTCAGGATCGGAACCGCCGGCTTTCACGGCGAGAGCAATATCTTTTCCTATTCTTGAAAAAGTTTTTGCCATTTTGTCCCAACGAGCCATTTTAGATGCTTTTCTATATTCGAATGCGCGTCCCATTTTGTAAATTTTTAGAGTGCAAATATAATAAAAAGAGCAGATAAAGAGCCATACGAACACAATTACCAAATGAAATGTTTTTATGTTTGAAAAAAATAAAAATCTTTGCGTACATTGCAATAAAAAAGAAATGAAAATTCATAAAATTTTAAGTATTTTTTTCGTTTTAACAGGGCTTGTTGCTTGTAACGAAAGCATTGAAAAAGTATATATGAAAAGCCTCAACGGAACGTGGAGCAAGAAAGACGAACAGAAATTTATGTTCAGCATAAACGATGCCGGGCATCCAAAAAATATTATACTTGTCGTGAGGAATAATAATGATTATCCTTACAGTAACATTCGGTTTTTTATTAATTTTTCCGGTGCGAAAAACACTAAAAAAGAAACAGATACACTGAATTATGTTTTAGCAAAACCAAACGGAGAATGGCTTGGAAAAGGATTTGGCGATACAAAAGAAACCTTGTTTCTGTATAAATTGAACTACAAATTTCCGGAAAATGGAGAATATGAAATCGGGATTATTCAAGCGATGAGAAACGACAATCTTCCCGGAATTGAAGATATTGGAGTGAAAATTTCAAATGCGGAAAATGAATAAGTAAAGAAAAATATCTTTATGCAAGTCTTTCCGGCAATTTCTTCCATTTCTCTTTATTTTATCGATTATGAGCGAATTGCGTGAGGTTTTTAAAGAGAAATTATTTATTTTTTTCAAATCTGAATTGATCTGTTTGATTACCTCCAGCCGCCGCCCAAAGCGCGATACAGTTCTACCGCCGCTTGCAGTTTTGTGAATTTTGCATTGGCAATGTTCAGTTCGGCGTTCAAGCGACTGACATCGGCGTTCAAAACTTCGAGATAGGTTGCCATTCCGTAGTTCACGAGTTCTTGGGAAAAATTCACGGAATTGTCGTACGCTTTCAATTCTTTTTCTTTAAGGCTGATAAATTGATCTTGTGTGGTGAAAATTTTCAGTGCATCCGAAACTTCATTTCCTGCAATTAGAACGGTTTTTCGGAAATTCAAATAAGCGGTTTCTTTTGCGGCAAGGCTCGCTTCGTAGTTGGAACGAATTTGCCGACCGTTGAAAATCGGTTGCGTCAGACCTGCTACAATATTCGCAAAAAGAGAATTTCCGCTGAAAAGATTGTCGATATCCACAGATTGCAAACCGCCACTTCCGGTAATTCTGAGAGACGGATAAAACTGTGTTTTCGCGAAATTCGTGAGTTCAAAAGCGTTTACCAAATTCATTTCGGCTTGCCGCACATCGGGACGATTTTCCAGCAACATTGCGGGAAATCCCAAATCCGGAGAGATGTTCGCGTTTTGAGAATCCAAAGTTCCGCGTTGAATATTATGCGCCGATTCGCCCATTAATAAAGAAATCGCATTCTCGAGTTGCGAAATTTGATTATTGATGGAAATCAAACTTGCTTGTGCGTTGTAAACCAATGCTTCGCTTTGTTGAACGGCAACTTCCGTTACGGTTCCGGCTTCTTTTAAGGCTTTTGTGGTTTCGAGATTTTTATTTCTGATGTCAATGGTTTCGCTGATGATTTTCTTTTCTTCATCCAATTCCAAAAGTTGATAATAAGCGGTGGCTACAGATGCCACGAGATTGCTTTTCACCGATTGATGCGCAGCCACACTTCCCAAATACAGTGCCAACTGAGATTTTTCCTGAGATTTCAATTTTCCCCACAAATCAATTTCCCAATTCAAATTCGCGGTAATATCATATTGATTTACAGAGGTTCTGGAATCCAAACTTTGTCCCGAAACCGAATTTAAGGATGGTGTGGCGTAAGAATAATTGGGACCCACGGAAAGTGTCGGGAAATAGGCGGTTTTAGATTGTTTCAAATAGGCTTCCGCCGATGCGATGTTTTGCAACGCGATTCGGATGTCCAAATTGTTTTCCAAAGATTTTGAGATGAGATTTTGCAAATCCGTATCGGTAAAAATCTCTTTCCATGAAACATTGGCAATGCTCAAACTGTCTTTCGGAATGCGGTCTGTTCGGAACAGATTTTCATCCACAACATCTTTCGGGCGTTCATATTTACTTTTCGCGATACAGGAATTTAGCATTAAAATCGCCGAAACAGCGATGAACAGATATTTCGTTTTCATTAATCTTCGCACGTTAAAATTTTTACAAAAATAGGAATTTATTGTTCATTGATTTTAATAAAAATTTTCATCAAAGTTACTCGGCGAGATTGTCTAAATTATTCAACAGAAACCTCATAAATTTTCACCCAATTTTTTCCGGTAATCAGCATATTTTCGCCTTTAAAAGCGATACCGTTCAATACACTTTCTCCATTTTCATCGGTATTGTTTTCTTCCGCGATTTTTGTAAAATCAAATGTTCCGACTACTTCTCCGGTTTTCGGATTGATTTTCAAGATAATCGGTTTGTGCCAAACATTGGCGTAAATAAAACCGTTTCGGTATTCCAATTCATTGATTTTATCAAAGATTTCGGAATGTCCGGCAATGGAAATATATCTCGCAATTTCGGACGGATTTTCGGGATTGAGGAAATAAATATTTTTTGTTCCGTCTGAAACGATGAGGTTTTTACCGTCGTTCGTCATTCCCCAACCTTCATTAATCGCTGCCGGAAATTCAAATTCTTTTAGCAATTTCATCTCGGAATCGTAGATAAAACCTTTTCTGTTTTGATAGGTGAGTTGATAAATTTTATCTCCGAACACTGTGATTCCTTCGGAAAAAATATCGTCGGGCTGCGAAATTTCTAAAATCGGAACGATGCTTCCCAAATTATATTTTATGAGTTTTGATTTTCCGTTTAATCCGATGCTTTCATAAATAATATTTCCGTGAAGTTCAAAACCTTCGGTGAAATATTCCGTATTGTGCGGATATTCGTTGATGATTTTATAATTGATTTGAACTTCGGGATTTTTAGCAAAAACGTTTATGGTAGCATCTTGCGGAAGGATTTTTCCATTTTTTGTTTTGATGTTAAAAGTAACGGCATTGTCGCCCAAACTGAAAAATTCCGGATTGATGGTGAGATCGGCGGTTTCTTTTTCCCCAAAACTGATACTGATGCTTTCGGCGTTTTCCAAAACTTCTTTCGGGATTTTTATTTTATCGCCAAAATGATAGCCTTCGGATTCCATCGAAAGATTGTAATCATTCAAAGTGTTGAGGATGTCTTTGTCTTTACTGCAAGAAACCATCAACAACAAAAATGCGAACAAGGAAACGGCAAGTCTTTTTTTCATTAAAAAAAATTTCTTCAAAAATACGGGTTAATTTGATAATCTGAAAATGCGAATTACAAACCTTACCTGATTTTTTTTGTATATTAGTTAGTCGCTAACTTACTCATCGGTATTTCTTTTTTTAGAGAAAAATTTTTTGAATTTCTTGTTCGTTTTTTTTTCGTTTTCTGAGGTAGGTTTGCGGTTCGGATTTCTGTCTTCGGTTTTTCCGTTTTGATTTCTGTTCTGAAAATTTTTAGAACTATTGTTTTTCTTTTTTTCAAAACGATCTACGCGGTTTTCCTGAATCAAATCAACATCTCTGGCAGAACTATTTTTATTTCCCCAATCTTCCAGTGCCGAACATTTTTTTCCTTCGGAATTTTGTTTTATCAGTTCCTTCACCTGCAAAATATCAATATCGTGCCAAACTGCGGAATTATCAGCGTATGCAAACCACATTTTTCTTTTAAAAACATCTATTTTAATGCAAAATGCTTTTCCTTTTTCGGTTTCCAAAATGGTGGAAGTGGGTGGAAAATCGTGGAGAACATCCAAATAGGAATCCAATTCAAAATTCAAACAGCATTTCAATTTTCCGCATTGTCCGGCTAATTTCTGGGGATTGATGCTCAGCTGTTGATATCTCGCCGCATTCGTGTTCACGGAACGAAAATCCGTAAGCCAAGTGGAACAGCAAAGTTCTCTTCCGCAAGAACCAATTCCGCCTACTTTCGCGGCTTCCTGCCGAAAACCGATTTGTTTCATATCAATTTTTGCACGGAAAGTGGTGGCGTAATCTTTGATGAGTTGTCGAAAATCCACGCGGTTTTCAGCGGTGTAATAAAACGTGATTTTCCCGCTGTCACCTTGATATTCCACATCGGAAATATTCATTTCGAGGTTTGAATTTCGGGCAATTTTTCGGGCTTCTATTTTCACGTTTTCTTCTCTTTGCCTCGCTTTTTGCCAAACCTCAACATCTTTTTGATTGGCAAGCCGATAAATTTTAAGAGGCGTTTCATCGGAAAAATTTTTCTTTTTCATTTGGATTTTCACCAATTCTCCCGTCAAAGAAACTACGCCTATATCGTGTCCCGGATAAGATTCTACTGCTACGATGCTCCCGATATGAAGCGGCAAATTGTGTACATTTTTGTAAAAGTATTTTCTTTCATTTTTGAATCGCACTTCCACAAAATCGGTTTTTGCAAGCGCCGGATTATGAATATCCGAAAGCCAATTAAAAACACTTAATTTATAACTATTACCACAGGTATCTACATTTTCACAGCCCGCGCTTGCTTTTTTTGTTCCGCAAGAGCAGGACGAACCTCCGGATGTATTGCATCCACAGTCCATATTTTTATTTTAAAAAAAAGTTAATGGCAAATTTAGGATTTTTTTTAGAATCAAGACGATTTGTAAGTTAGCATAATGTGGTTAATGAGATCATTCGATAATCTCTGAATTTCTGAATCTTTATAATCTGACATTTGTAAAAATCATCAATTATCAAATTCCTATATTTGCAAAAGATTATTTGCCAAAAATCAAAATTATGTTACTACAGGAAAAATTGCAAAAATTAGCCGCAGAAACCGCCAATCCGGCAGTGAGTATTTCGTTGAACACACACCGAACTTTTCCGGAAAGCAAACAAGACGAAATCGTTCTTAAAAACCTCATCAAAGAAGCCGAAACCCGCGTCATCGAAGAATTTGGAAAAAGACCGGCAATGGGTGTTTTGGAAAAATTGGAAAACATCGCCGGAAAAATTGATCATCAACATCATTTGGAAAGTTTGCACATTTTTTTGTCGGACAATACGGAAGAAATCATAAAATCTACTTGGAGTGCCCGAGCAAACACGGTGGAAGTGGACGAAAAATTTGCAATCAGACCTCTGATAAAAGCCGTTGGAAGAGTTCAAGAATATTTGATTTTGGTGCTTACGCAAAGCGGTACAAAATTATATCAAGCGATGAACGATGCCATCATAAAAGAAGTTCGCGATGCCGGTTTTCCGTTTCCGAAAAATCCGTTCTACATCACGCACGCCGATGTGAGAAGCGATTCAAAACAAGTGGATCATCAAATTAAAGAATATTTTAACCGGGTTGATAAATCCATCGTTGAAATTTACAATAAAACAGGGCTTGAAGTAGTAACCATCGGCACTCCGGAGAATTATGCCAAACTTTTGGAAGTGGCAGATTTGCCGAAAATTTACATCGGACAAAGTAATAAAAATTATGCGGAAGCCAATGAACACCACGTTGTAGAACAGGCTTACGAAATCATTAAAAACAAACAAAGGGAAAATCGTGCTTTGGCGATAGAAGAAATAAAAGAAGCGGTTGCGCACGGAACGGTGCTTACGGATCTTCAAGAAATTTATCAAGCAGCGATGGACGGACGCGGAGATTTGCTCATCGTTCATCAAGACTACGAGCAGCCCGTGAAAATGCTGAACGAACGCACTTTTGAATATGTCGAAGATTCCAAAGAACCGGGCGTTTTGGACGATATTGTTTCCGTGATTTCTTGGGAAGTGATTTCCAAAAAAGGCAGAGTGCATTTTACCGCGCAAGATGAACTTTTGGATCTCGGAAAAATCGTTCTGAAAACGAGATTTTGAGTTGGGAGATTTTAAATTATAGATGTATTGAAACATAAAATCCCGAAAAAAACAAGTCGGGATTTTTTATCTTTGTTTCGGAAAAAATCAAGAGATAGAATCCAACAGCAAAAAGCCAACCGCAACATTATGACCTTCAACCAACCACAAACTTTAAAAAACATTGCCGAAATCATCGGTGCAAAATTTATCGGAGATGAAAATTTTCCGGTTTTGGGAACCAATGAAATCCACAGAGTTCGCACCGGAGACATCGTTTTTGTGAATCATCCGAAATATTACGACAAAGCCTTAAATTCCGCCGCAACCGTTATTTTAATTGACAAAGAAACGGATTGTCCGCAAGGAAAAGCGTTGCTGATTTCCAAAGATCCTTTTGCGGATTTCAATAAAATCAATACTTATTTTACAAAAGTTTA
Source organism: Flavobacteriaceae bacterium (assembly GCA_031277475.1). Taxonomy (GTDB): domain Bacteria; phylum Bacteroidota; class Bacteroidia; order Flavobacteriales; family Weeksellaceae; genus JAITMJ01. The sequence continues at coordinate 5,420 of JAITMJ010000123.1, read as the reverse complement.
CAATTTTCGGCAAGAACTTCGCGATGCGGAAATCGGCGAAGGAACGTTTATTCACGCTTCCGCAATCATCGGAAACGGCGTGAAAATCGGAAAAAATTGCCACATTTTCCCGAATGTTGTGATTGGCGATCGCACCGAAATCGGCGATAATGTCATCATTCAATCAAACACGGTTTTGGGCGGAGACGCATTTTATTACCGAAAAACAGACGGAAAATTTGAGCGATTGATTTCTGTCGGAAACGTCATTATCGAAAACAATGTAGAAATCGGAAACGCTTGCACGATCGACCGCGGCGTTACGGATTCCACGATTATCGGCGAAGGCTGCGTTTTGGACAATCAAATTCAAATCGGACACGACACGATTCTCGGAAAAAGAGTTTTAATCGCCTCGCAAAGCGGAATTGCCGGCTGCTGCATCATCGAAGACGACGTTACGATTTGGGGGCAAGTAGGAATTGCAAGCGGATTGAGGATTGAAAAAGGCGTAGTTCTTTTGGCGAAAACCGGCGTAAATCGCGATTTAAAAGTCGGAACTTATCTCGGAATGATTGCCGAAGATTCCCGAACTTATCTGAAAAAAGAAGTAAAATTGCGGAATTTGTGATGAGATTAAACTCGTAATCCGAATCTCGAAACTAAATCTTTATCTTTACCAAAATTTTTAACGAAAATGAACAAACCCATCACCGAATTTATTGATAAATATTTTCTGCATTTCAATGCTGCGGCTTTGGCAGACGCTTCCAAAGGTTATGTGGCGCATTTGAAAGACGGCGGAAAAATGATGATTACGCTTGCCGGAGCAATGTCCACCGCAGAATTGGGAAAAATTCTCGCCGAAATGATTCGCCGAAATAAAGTGGATTTTATTTCCTGCACCGGTGCGAATCTGGAAGAAGATTTGATGAATCTCGTGGCACATTCGCATTACAAACGGGTTCCGAATTACAGAGATTTGACGCCGCAAGACGAATGGAATCTTTTGGAAAAAGGTTTGAACAGAGTAACCGATACTTGCATTCCCGAAGAAGAAGCGTTCAGGCGTTTGCAGAAACATATTTTTGAAATATGGAAAGATGCGGAAAGTAGGGGAGAGCGGTATTTTCCGCACGAATATATGTACAAAATGATTCTTTCCGGAGTTTTGGAACAATATCACGAAATCCCGAGAGAAAATTCGTGGATGATTGCCGCTGCCGAAAGAAATTTACCGATTGTGGTTCCGGGTTGGGAAGATTCTACGATGGGAAATATTTTTGCGTCTTATTGCATCAAAGGCGAATTGAAACCTTCCACGATGAAATCCGGAATTGAATATATGACGTTTCTTGCCGATTGGTACATTAAAAATTCCGGCGGAAAAGGCGTGGGTTTTTTTCAAATCGGAGGCGGAATTGCGGGAGATTTTCCGATTTGCGTGGTTCCGATGCTGTATCAAGATTTGGAAATGCACGACATTCCGTTTTGGTCTTATTTCTGCCAGATTTCAGATTCCACAACATCTTACGGTTCGTATTCCGGCGCGGTTCCGAATGAAAAAATCACTTGGGGAAAACTCGATATTTCCACGCCGAAATTCATTGTAGAAAGCGATGCCACGATTTGCGCACCGCTGATGTTTTCTTATATTTTGGAAAATTCGTGAATTAAAGAATTGATATAAAAGACAAGAAAAAACCCTTTCAACTGTAATAATTGAAAGGGTTTAAAAATTATTAAAAACTATCTTATTAAACTAAGTTCACTTAATAAATCACGCATTTTCTTTCATCATTTTTTCTCCTGCTTCTATGGCTTCTTCGATGGTTCCTTTCAGGTTGAAAGCGGCTTCGGGATATTGATCCAATTCTCCGTCAATAATCATATTGAAACCTTTGATGGTGTCTTTAATGTCTACCAAAGCGCCCGGAATTCCGGTAAATTGTTCGGCAACGTGAAACGGCTGCGAAAGGAATCTCTGAACTTTTCTCGCTCGGTAAACCACGAGTTTATCTTCTTCGGAAAGTTCTTCCATCCCGAGAATCGCGATGATGTCTTGCAATGCTTTATATCTTTGAAGGATTTCTTTCACTCTTTGTGCGCAGTTGTAGTGTTCGTCTCCGAGAATTTCCGGAGTCAAAATTCTGGAAGTTGAAGCCAACGGATCTACCGCCGGATAAATTCCCAACGAAGCGATTTTTCTGTCCAAAACCGTGGTCGCATCCAAGTGCGCAAATGTGGTTGCGGGAGCAGGGTCGGTCAAATCGTCTGCGGGAACGTAAATCGCCTGAACAGAAGTGATGGAGCCGTTTTTGGTGGAGGTAATTCTTTCTTGCATCGCGCCCATTTCCGAAGCCAAAGTCGGCTGATAACCAACTGCGGAAGGCATACGCCCGAGAAGTGCGGAAACTTCGGAACCGGCTTGTGTGAAACGGAAAATATTGTCCACGAAAAACAGAACGTCTCTTCCTTGTCCTTCGCCGTCTCCGTCTCGAAAATATTCGGCAACGGTAAGTCCGGAAAGTGCTACTCGCGCTCTTGCTCCGGGCGGCTCGTTCATTTGTCCGAAAACGAAAGTGCATTTAGAATCTTTCATTTCTTCGAGGTTTGCTTTGGAAAGATCCCAGCCTCCGTTTTCCATAGAGTGCATAAAATCTTCGCCGTATTTGATGATTCCGGATTCCAACATTTCCCTCAAAAGGTCGTTTCCTTCTCTTGTTCTTTCGCCAACTCCGGCAAACACGGAAAGTCCGCCGTGTCCTTTTGCAATATTGTTAATGAGTTCTTGAATTAAAACCGTTTTTCCAACGCCGGCACCGCCAAACAAACCGATTTTTCCTCCTTTTGCGTAAGGTTCAATCAGGTCAATCACTTTAATTCCGGTGAAAAGCACTTCTGCGGAAGTAGAAAGTTGGTCGAATTTCGGGGCTTCTCTGTGAATCGGCAAACTGTTTTCTTTGGACAAATTCGGAAGTCCGTCAATCGCATTTCCCACCACATTGAAAAGCCGTCCGTAAACGCCTTCGCCGGTTGGCATTGTGATTTGTATTCCGTGTCCGTAAACTTCGTGTCCTCTTTTCAATCCGTCAGTTGCGTCCATCGCGATACATCTCACGGTATCTTCGCCGATGTGTTGTTCCACTTCGAGAATCAATTTTTCACCGCTGTCTTTGGTGAGTTCCAACGCATCGTAAATTTTCGGAAGTTCCTCAATTTCAGTGAATACCACGTCTATAACGGGACCAATAATTTGTGAAATTTTACCTTTTATTTGGCTTGCCATATCTAAAATTTTCGTGCTGCAAATATAATGAATCTTCGCAAATCTGCAATCGCCGGATAGAAGATTTTTGTCATATTTTTGTGGGCGATTTTTCTGAATTTTATTTTTTCTAAATTTTAAAAATTTATACTTTTTTAAAGGTTTTCATATATTCTTTCAGTGCCATTTTCAGTTGGTTTTCGATTTCGATTTTGTTGAATTTTCGGTGGTATTTTTTCACCAAATCGTAGCGTTCGTCGACGAAAGCAAAAAATATGTCGATATCGTAATCGTCCAAACCGTAGTTTTTAAAATATTGCAAATCTATTTCTTCTTTTAGTCTGCGGAAAAATTTTTGTCGGTCGGCGTAATTTGGTGTTACGGGTTCGGGCGTGGAAACTTTTTTGACGATTTGATATAAAGCTCCTGCCAAATTCATTAAATTTACTTGTCCTTCGTTAAAATCTTTCGGGGCGAAATCTTTCGGAATTTTATTTTGCGGCAGAACTTCGGTTTGCTTTTCTTTTGACCAACTTCTTGCTTCGGCATTCAGAGCGGCAATTTTTTCGGGAACATCCAAAGTTTTTACATCTTTTTTTAGGATTCCGGTGGGATTAAATTTGATTTCAACTTCTGCAATTTCAATGGGTTTTGGGGTTAAAATGATGGAAAGCGGTGTGTAAAAATCGAGATTGATTTTGGTGAAACTGCGTTCGTAGTTTTCTTTTACAAAGCGGATTTCGTCTCCGGTTTTTGCCGAAATATTGAAATTTCCGAAAAAGTCTGTATATGTTTTTGCTTCGGAATTGATGTTGATCACGAGAACATTCGAAATGGCAAAGCCGTTTTCGTCTGAAACAATGCCGCGAATGTTCTGCGATTTCAATCCCAAAAACAAAAGAAAAAACAAGATGCCGAAACGGATTTTCATTTTTTTTAGATGCAAAAATCAAGAGCCGAAAAACCAAGATTTCTACATTTTTTATGCTAATTTAATCCGATTTTATGAACGAGGGTAAAAATTGCTAAATTTTAACGGGGTTTTAACCGTTTTTAAGATTTTTTTGTTTGCCTCATTGCCTCTCCATTATTTTTAAAGGAATCGGCGAAACCTTCGGTTTTCCCCACAGATTTCACAGATTTTTTTGTGCTAAAAAAGAAAAAGAAGAATGTTTTTTTTTCCTCACAGATTACACAGATTTCACAGAAAAGTTTTCTGTAGATTTCACAGATTTTTTGTGCTAAAAAAGAAAAAGAAGAATGTTTTTTTTCCACAGATTACACAGATTTTCACAGAAAAGTTTTCCGCAGATTTCACAGATTTTCTTAACAAAAAACAGCAAATCACTTGAAAATATTTTTTTAGATTTCCCGCAGATTTCACGGATTTTCACAGATTTGTATCGCCCTACGGGCGAAAGTTTCCCAGCCTAACAGCCATTCGCCGCCTCACATACTCCTCCTATATTTCCCGCCTGCTTCAAAAAGCGCATTCGTGATTTGCCCGAGCGAATATTGTTGAAGTGTTGCCGAAATACTATCGAATCCTCGAATCTCAACTTTTCAAGTCTTTCAGTTCTTCTTTCAGCAGTTTGTTTTCCTGCTGCAGGTTTGAAATGATGTTGTGTAAATCTTGCAAAATATAATCCGGAATGTTGCAATAGACGTTGTTGTTGCCCACATAACCATGACTTGCATCAATATTTGCAAAATTTTGAGTTGGCATTTCGTCTTCCTCGTAGATTTCATTGATTGGCGTTTCCAGCAATTCGGCAATGCGTTGCCATTCGTGGTCGTACATTTTTGCTTTGCCGCTTTCTTTCATTGCGTAATAGCCTTGTGTTATTTTGAGATAAGATGCTACGCTTTCCTGTGAAAATTGCTTTGCTTTTCGTGCCTTTATCAGTTTTTCCTTTATCATATTTTTTGTGGCTAAATTATAAAAAATAATTTTTTATAGTTTTTAATTTTTTCTTACAAAAAAAGAAAATATTATTGTCCCGTTCTTAAAAATGTTTTAAGATTTTGCAGTGCGCAATGCAAAAAAAGAAAACTTTTTAAAACAACAGTCTGCAACGCTTGAAGTGCAAAATAACTAAATGCAATGAAATATCCGGATTAAAAAAACGTGCTTCTCAGATTCGGGTATTTTTTTAACAAAAGCAATGGGAAG
>JAITMJ010000138.1 GCA_031277475.1 Flavobacteriaceae bacterium | reverse complement strand
CTTTTTCTACATCTTGCGCTATCAAACCGTATTGCACGCCGTCTGCAAATTCATAGTCTGCAAATTGTCCTTTTTTCCAAGAATACGTTTTGCCGTCCAAAGCCAGAACTTTGTCCAACCATGGTCTATGGATTGGATATTGTCTTTAAATTTTTTGTCGGATGTTGAAAAAAAACTTCCGCCAACATACATCTTGCGCTTCCGCCGCCGTTGGTTTCTATCGTTTGCAAGTCGGAATAAAGAATTTGCGAATATTTTTCGATGTTTTGAATTTGATTCGGAGACAAAGATTTGTAAGCCGTTTCGCTCATCACGAGAAATTTTTCGCCTTTCCTATTGTGCAGTTGAAGCATATTTCCCGCGAAATTTTGCATTTGTTTTTCGGAAATTTCAATCAGTTCTTTGTTAGTAAATTTTATGGTTTCCGTCACTTTTTGGCGTTCGGATTCATCGTCGATACAATCCAAACAAATCACCACAAATTTATCGGCAACGCACATCATCACGTTGGTGTGATAAATCGGAAGCCTTTCGTTTCCGGCATTTTGGAAAGAATGAAAAACCACGGGACGATAACCGATTTCGGCACAAAATTTCCTGAACAAATCTTCATCCAAACGCAATGAAACCGAGCCGTAAGCAATTTTATAATCGTGGTCAAAAATCATACTTCCGGTTCCTTCGAGAAAAATATTTTCATGTTCATAAATTGACCAATCGGAGATTTCTTTTATGTTAAAACCCTGATTTTCAACTTCTTCTAAAACATCTTTTCGTCTTTCGTCTCGGCGATTTTGGGCAAACATCGGATAAAGAAAAACACGACCGTCGTTCGCAAAACTCACCCAATTATTCGGGAAAATGGAATCCGGAGTTCGGGGTTCCAAAGTATCTTTCACCACAATCACGTTGATGTTTTTATCTCTCAATTTATTGACAAAAATTTGAAATTCTCGAAGTGCTTTTTCCTGCGTTTCTGCATTTTCGGAATTGACTTGAAAGTAGTTGTTTTTCGCAGTTTGCGCATTGTATCCGAAAGCAATCGGTTCAATCATCAGAACGGTATCGGTGGTTTGCATTTTTTTTGAATTATGAGGAGATAAAGTTATGAAGTTTGTTTGAATCTTATTAAATTTTCGTTGTTTTTATGATGAGGATTTATCACGAGAATTTATTGGTTTATATTTTTTGTAAAGATAACGGTTTCAAAATTTTTCTCAAAGTTTCATATCTTTGACCTGTTAATATAACAATGTATCGGTACAACAATTTTTATTTATCTTGACAAAGTCTTTATCCTAAAAAAGTAAGAAATAGTAAGATTTTAGATTAATTACAAAATTGAAGATTCGACGAAATCAAAAATTAAACTTAGAACTTTTACCCCTCGGAAGATAGGGAAAATTACAAAAAAATGAATCATAATAAATTCGACATCGCTTACTTGAAAATGGCGAAAGAATGGGCAAAACTTTCATACTGCAAACGGCGGCAAGTCGGCGCGTTGATTGTGAAAGACCGAATGATTATTTCCGACGGCTACAACGGAACGCCTTCCGGTTTTACAAATTGCTGCGAAGATGAAAACGGAAACACGCATTGGTACGTTTTACACGCAGAAGCCAACGCCATTTTGAAATTGGCAGGTTCCACACAATCCGCGAAAGACGCGACGCTTTACCTCACACTTTCGCCGTGCAAAGAATGTTGCAAACTGATTCTGCAATCAGGAATAAAAAAATTGGTTTACATCGAGGAATACAAAGACAACACCGGAATAAAATTTCTGGAAGAACACCACAAAAAAATAGAAATCGTAAGGATTCCGGAGGAAAATTTTCTGTGAATGATTAATATTTCTGAATCTTTAAATCATTTTCTATCTTTGTTAAATTACGAACCTATAAACAATGCAAACAGAAAACGCCATAAAAATATTTGAACAAAAACGCGTCCGCACACATTGGGATGAAGTGCAGGAAAAGTGGTATTTTTCCGTAATAGACGTTATTGAAATTTTGACAGGAAGCCTTAATCCGAGGGATTATTGGTTTAAAATGAAAATCCGTGTAAAAACAGAAGACGGACTTGAACTGTCGACAATTTGTCGACAGTTGAAAATGAAAGCCACAGACGGAAAAATGCGAGAAACGGATGTTGCCGATACCGAAACATTGTTTCGTTTAATTCAATCCATTCCATCACCAAAAGCCGAGCCTTTTAAACAATGGTTGGCAAAAGTAGGTTATGAACGTATGCAGGAAATTGCCGACCCCGAACAAAGTCTTGACAGAGCACGAGAAAATTGGCAAAAACTCGGCAGAAGCGAAAAATGGATACAGCAACGAATGTCCGGGCAAGAAACCCGAAACAAACTCACGGATTATTGGAAAGAAAGCGGCGTAGAAAAATCCGATGATTTTGCTTTTCTCACCAATATTATTCATCAGGAATGGACGGGCTTGACGGTGAAAAAACACAAAAATCTGAAAGGATTGAAAACCCAAAATCTGCGTGATCACATGAGCGAAGCCGAACTGATTTTTACGGCATTAGCAGAACTTTCGACCCGACAAATTGCCGAAGTAGAAAAAGCAAAAGGCGTGATGCAAAATGCGGCAGCCGGAAAAAAAGGCGGAACGGTAGCAAAAATTGCGAAACGTGAACTCGAAAGCAGAACCGGAAAAAAAGTTGTAACTTCTGATAATTTTTTACCGCCGCCAAAAGAAAAAAAGAAAATTGAAAAGTAGAAATTAATTACCTAAAATTAAAATGAACATTTTTTTAAAACTTAAACATTGGCAACTTTTTGTATTACAAACAGTTATTCCGATTGTTCTTGAAATTATCGTCATCGTAATTATGGCTGTGTCAAACAATTTCTCTCTGATGCGTGTATTTTTTCCGTTTATAATGATTTTGTTTATGGGAACATTCTTTGGATGGTTTTATGCAATGGGAAAAAACTTGAACAAAAAATTACCGGACACCGTAAAAATGAGTTTGGCAAAATTCCAATGGTTTCTGATAATTCCGATTGTATATATGATTTTTTTGGTTGTTTTTATGCCTGCAATTAATAAAAGTCCAAATCCGATTGCTTTTATATACATTATTCCGGCTCATTTATTTTCAATGTTTTGTATTTTCTATTGTCTTTATTTCGTTGCAAAATCATTTAAAGCGGTTGAGTTACAGCGACCCGTTACTTTTAGTGATTACGCCGGAGAATTTTTCCTTTTATGGTTTTATCCGGTCGGAGTTTGGATAATTCAGCCAAAAGTAAATAAAATGTTCGGCGATTGAGATAAATGTAATTTTCAATTTTCCACTTTCAATTATCTAAAAAATGACTTGGCAAACCCGCATAAAAGATTTTGAAAACTACTTGAAATTCGAGCGGAATCTTTCGGAAAGCACTTTGGAAAACTATGTTCGCGATGTCGGAAAACTGAAAGAATTTGCAGAAAACGCCAATATTTCGCCCGAAGAAATTTCGCATCCGCAAATTCAGGAATTTCTTTTTTCTTTGTCTAAACAAATTCTCGCCGAACGTTCGCAAGCAAGGTTGGTTTCCTCCGTGAAAGCATTTTTCAAATATTTGGCGGAAGAAGAATTTCGGGGCGATAATCCCGCCGCACTTTTGGAAAGTCCGAAAATCGGGCTGCATCTTCCGGATACGCTCAATTTCAATGAAATCCAAAACATCATAAATGCAATAGATGTTTCCACAGATTTGGGAGAAAGAAATTTCTGTATGCTCGAAACGCTTTACGGCTGCGGACTTCGCGTTTCGGAACTCGTCAATCTGAAAATTTCGGACATTAATTTTAAGGAAAATTATTTAAAAATTCACGGGAAAGGCAGCAAAGTTCGTTTCGTTCCGATGGCAAAATATACGGCGGAAATTATTTATAATTATCTTACCAATGTTCGCATTAATTATAAAATCAAAAAAAAATATGAAGATTTTGTGTTTCTAAATTCGCGCGGAACATCGATGTCGAGGGTAATGGTTTTCATCATTATTAAAGAACTTTCGGAAAAAGCGGGAATCGGGAAAAAAATTTCGCCGCACACTTTTCGACATTCTTTTGCGACTCATCTTCTTCAAAACGGCGCAGATTTGCGGTATATTCAGGAAATGCTCGGACATTCCAGCATCACGACCACCGAAATTTATACGCATTTGGAAAACGAAGAACTCCGAGACGTGATTTTAGAATATCATCCGAGGAATCGGGGAAAATCAGGTCATAAGATGGTTTAAAATTTGTTAATTTTACCTTTTCGAAAAACTCAAAAATTATGATAACTCTAATCGTTGCAATGGGACAAAAAAACGAAATTGGTTTTGAAAATCGGCTGCTTTGGCATCTCCCGAAAGATTTAAAACATTTTAAAGAACTCACTTCCGGACATCCAATTATTATGGGTAGAAAAACATATGAAAGCATCGGGAAACCGCTTCCGAACCGCACAAACATTGTAGTTTCTCGAAAAACAGATTGGTTTGAAGAAGGCATTTTAATTGTGGGCAGCATCAAAGAAGCAATAAAATTTGCAAAGAAAATAGATGAACAGATTTTCATCATCGGTGGTGGAAATATCTACGAGCAAACCATAGATTTAGCCGATAAATTGGAAATTACTTTCGTGAAAACCGATTTGCAAGCCGATACTTTTTTCCCAAATATCAATGAAAAAATTTGGAGAAAAACCGCAGAAATCTGCCACGAAAAAGACGAAAAAAATCCGTATGATTTTTGTTTCCGGACTTTTGAGAAGAAATAATTCGGCGAATGGCAAATTGCTTTTGGTGATTGGCTCAGGCTAAACGCATTAAAAAATATTAATCCACCGTCTTTTTTTAACGCAAAGATTTCGCAAGATTTTTATTTTTTAAGGAGCAAAGGCATTTTATTTAGCAAAGGCTCATGTTCTCTC
>JAITMJ010000067.1 GCA_031277475.1 Flavobacteriaceae bacterium | reverse complement strand
CGGTCATATCTTTATAATATGCTCCGTTTGGAACATCATCTTTATAATCCAAAGGATATTCCTGTGCAAAACCCAATTGGGCTAACACTAAACTTAATATTATTAATATATTTTTCATTTTTTTATACTTTTTTTAAAATTATGGACAGGGGTTCGTTTTTCTGCTTCCGTTTTCTAAATAGATTTCGGTATTTTTTCCGTTGTTTTCCACTTTGAAAAGTTTTAAACCCGTCATATTCATTTTGTCCCTCACGAATTTCAGAAATTCCTTTTCGAGTTTATCAGTATTATACGAAACCTCTCCGCTGACATTGGCTACAGTTGCGGCGTTGTTTAGGTACTTTTTAACACCAAAAATATAAAAAAACCGCCTCAAAAGAGGCGATTATTTTTAAGGTTTAGAAATTACCGCGAACGATATACCGCAATATCTTTCACTATTTTACTGCTGTAGAAAAATCTTTCAGCCGGTGTGAAATTGGAATGATTCAAATCCTGATAATACTTTGTATCCGATCTTGGAATAGGTGTTTGCCACTCAATAAATAAAATAACCGTATTAGAGAAAGATAGTTCCTTTTCACAAAATTTGAAATCTGATGATAGTGTCTGATTTCTATTCTTGAAATTTAGGTTTGACCATATCGTTTTTGGTTGAATCTGTGTCATATCGTTTAATAATTTCGATAGTGGCTGACCAATATAGTTTGCCTTATTTAATTCAAATTGTTTAAGGTAATTAAGTGTATCTATCTGGGCAAAACTCTTTATTGAAAATGCCAATAATAATACTATTGTGATTTTTAAAATATTTTTCATAATTAATTTATTTAAAGGTTACATTCTGTTGATTTTTCGTAAGTTTTATTTGTAAAAATAAAAAAATCTCTCAGTTTTTAGTTGAGAGATTTTAAGTTTACTATTTTTCTTTCTCACCGATATACTACAATGTCTTGTATTATCTTGTTGCCGTAGAAAAATCTCTCAGCCGGTGTGAAATAGAAGTCGTTCAAATCTTCATAATGAAGCGTTTCACTTCTTGGTATTGGGGTTTGCCATGTGATACCAAGTGTAATCGTATTATAGAAAGAGAACTCCTTGTCGCAAAAATTAAAATCTGATGACATTGTTTGATTTCTATTCTTTAAATTAGGGTTTGACCATATCGTTTTTGGTTGAATCTGTGTCATATCGTTTAATAATTTCGATAATGGCTGACCAATATAGTTTGCTTTGTTTATCTCAAATTGCTTAAGGTAATTAAGTGTATCTATCTGGGCAAAACTCTTTATTGAAAATACCAATAATAATACTGTTGTGATTTTTAAAATATTTTTCATTGTTTCTAATTTTATTTAAGGTTACATTCTGTTGATTTTTCATAAGTTTTTATGGGTATAGAGCCAAAAGGTGGTGTGGGAATATACAGTACCGTTTCTTTTACAAAAACCGGTTCATAATTTCCTGCGCTGTTTTTCTTGCTCATTCCAAGTCCCATATCGTATTTCGCGATCACGTGCGCCATTGCCATTTCCATAGACTCGTCTTCGGATTTGCCCAAGACATCTCTAAAATATTTATACACATATTTTGCTTCTACTCCTATTTTTTCCGTTGCTTCCCAGTTGGTGGTAGTCATATCAAAATAGGTGCTTTCGGGGTAGAGTGTTTTAAAATTGTTAAACGCTATTTGGTTTGTAATCACAAAAACATAATTGGTACCGGTAACCGCCCCGTTGGTATAATAATAGTCAAAGTTAGGGTTTTCTGCGTTATTGTGCATAAACCAATAGATGTCTCCGGGAGAAGGCACATCATAAACACTGTTTGTATGGTTGTGCATTCCGCCTTCGGCGGTAAAATCGGGATGTGTAGACGGCATTTCCACGGCTCCGGATGTTCCTTCATAAATACCGGAAGTTTTATACGCTCCGTCTTTTTTTCCAAAGATAAATGCTTTTTCATTGGCGTCCGTAGCGATGGTGGAAGTCATTTCGGTATTTTTAGCGGCAATCACAGAGTTGGTAGACAACGTTTTCGCTTTGGTGTTTTCTGTGGTTATGTTCTCACACGGGGGTTTCGGTGGATTAGGATTAACCACTATTCCGCCGCCGCTATTACATGATGTTGGTGCTAACCGTGGAGCATCGCAAGCAGGATCCGGACCCCAACCTATACAGTTGCCGTCATCATCTTCCCCATAGCAAACATTTCCACAATCTCCACCACTGGTTCCCCCGGACGGCGGAGGAGGGGGAGGGGGCGGAGGAGGGGGCGGAGGTCCACCATCACCGGGTGGAGGTGGAGGAGGTGGAGGAGGAGGAGGTGGTGGTGGTGGTCCGTCATCACCGGGAGGTGGAGGAGGAGGCGGTCCGTCATCACCGGGCGGCGGCGGATAATCGCCGCCGCTTCCATTTCCCGGACCCGGACCAGGTCCACCAGGCCCAGGTCCAGGACCGCCGTTTCCTCCCGGAGGATCTCTGGGTTCCGGACAATCCGGACATGGCGGAGGAGGATCACAATCGCCGGCTCCGAGTAGATAATTAACCGTATTTTCTAAAGTTCCATCCAAAGAATAAATACTCATCGTTCCGGAAAATATAGAGTAATCACCATTACCATTTAGAAGCCAATCGGTTGTAGGTGTATAAACCACTATTTTTGCAGTTGTGGCATTATCGCCTTTCACTTCCAAGTTATAAATTTCAGCCGAACCTAATCCGTCCGGAATAATGGAAAAAACATAATACACATTATTGTATTGGTCTGTACTCTTTACAATATTATTCGTATCGACTTCTCCAAAAATAGTTTCAGATTTACCCGATGCAGAATTTTTGCGCAAAGGAACTTTCATGTTTTCGGTATTCCGATTCAGAAAACCGATAATCTGCGGTATATCTTCCTTATACACTCTTTTCATCGTAATATTTCGCTGTGTATTGTCAGAATTTTCGGAATACATATCCTCATTCCGGCACCCGAATAATAACAACAAAAACAGAGAAATCCATAACAATGAACTCCTTTTTCTCATAAAATTTGTTAATAATCCTCTCATTCTAATTTGATTTTAAAGTTAAACATTTATTTTTACTTAATGCCTCAAAACTAAACATATTCTCCGCCCGTTAAGTAAATAAAAGTTTATTTTTGGTTTACTAAAGTTTATTTTTTTATTTTAGCAAAAAAAATATGGCTTTAGGTAAAAAATTAATGAAACTGCGTATTTCCAAAAACCTTACTAAAGAAAGCCTTGCGCAGAAATTAGGTGTTTCTAAAACGGCTTACGGAAAATGGGAAAGCGATTTGGCTAAACCCGGCTTTGACAACATCATTCTTCTCAGCGATTTCTATGGTATTTCTAAAGATGAATTAATGGAAGATGAAGAAAAAAGTGTCAGCCAAAATAACAACACCTTTAACAACAGCCCGAATATTGTTTATTCCCCGAATCCAACCATCAATTACACATTGTCGGAAGAAATGCTTGAAAAAATTATTGAAAACCAACGACAGATTTCGGAAATTGTTCAAACTCAAAATAAATTATTTGAAAAATTTATTCCGAAAAAATAAACAATCATTTATCGTTTATAAACCAACATGCGCACAAAATCCACGGGAAAAAAGAAAATCAATATCGTTACGCTCGGATGTTCCAAAAATATTTACGATTCCGAAGTTTTGATGGGGCAATTGGAAGCGAGCGGAAAACGCGTGGTTCACGAAGAACGCGGCGATATTGTAGTCATTAATACTTGCGGATTTATTGAAAATGCGAAGGAAGAATCCATCAACACGATTCTGGATTTTGTGGAAGCAAAAAAAAGAGGCGAAGTGGAAAAAGTTTTTGTAACCGGCTGTCTTTCCGAAAGATACAAACCGGATTTGATGAAAGAAATTCCCGATGTTGATCAATATTTCGGGACGCGGGATTTGCCGATTTTGCTAAAACATCTCGGTGCGGATTACAAACACGAATTAATCGGCGAACGCCTGACAACTACGCCAAAACATTACGCTTATTTAAAAATTTCCGAAGGCTGCGACCGCCCGTGTTCGTTTTGTGCGATTCCGCTGATGCGCGGAAAACACATTTCCGTGCCGATAGAAAATTTGGTTTTGGAAACTCAAAAATTAGCAAAAAAAGGAACCAAAGAATTGATTTTAATCGCTCAAGATTTGACGTATTACGGATTGGATATTTACAAAAGACGCGCATTGGGAGATTTGCTGAAAGCCTTAACAAAAGTAGATGGAATAGAATGGATTCGTTTGCACTACGCATTTCCGAGCGGTTTTCCGGAAGACGTTTTGGACACCATTCGCACAGAACCGAAAATCTGCAATTATATTGACATTCCGTTGCAGCACATCAATTCCGAGATTTTGAAATCTATGAAACGCGGAACCAACCGCGAAAAAACCAATGCTTTGCTCGATAAATTCCGTGAAAAAATTCCGAATGTGGCGATTAGAACGACTTTGATTGTGGGCTACCCGGGCGAAACGGAAGAAAAATTTTTAGAATTAAAAGATTGGATTAAAGAACAAAAGTTCGACAGATTGGGCTGTTTTGCGTATTCTCACGAAGAAAATACTTCGGCTTACGATTTAAAAGACGATGTTACTCAAAGTGTGAAAGAAAGGCGGGTTTCGGAAATTATGGAAATTCAGGCGCAGATTTCGTGGGAGAAAAATCAGGAAAAAATCGGGAAAATTTTCAGGTGTATTTTTGACCGAAAAGAAGGAAATTATTTCGTCGGCAGAACCGAATTTGATTCTCCCGATGTCGATAACACGGTTTTGGTTTCTGCGGAAAACACCTATATTTCAATCGGAGAATTTGCGAATGTGAAAATAATTTCTGCGGAAGAGTTTGATTTGTACGGAGTTGTGTTGTAGAAATTATGGTTCGAGTTACGAGATGCGAGGCTTCGACTTCGCTCAGCCTGACAATGTCACAAGTTGTGAGGTTCAATTTTTAAATGCTTAAATTTTTCAATCTTTAAATCGTCATTAATACATTTTACAAACCATTCAAAATTCCAGCAAAACCGGACAATGGTCGGACATATAAACTTCGTTTAGGATTACGGATCTTTTCAATCGGTTTTCCAAAGTTTTGGTTACGAAATGATAATCCAATCGCCAGCCCAAATTTTTTGCCCTCGCATTTTGCCGATAACTCCACCAAGTGTATTGATTCGGCTCATTGTTAAAATAGCGAAAAGTATCGGTCAGTTCGCAATTATTTATAAAATTCGTCATCCATTCGCGTTCAATCGGCAAAAATCCGGAAACATTTTTCAGACGAACGGGGTCGTGAATATCAATCGCTTCGTGGCAAATATTGAAATCGCCGCAAATCACAAGATTGGGAATTTCGGTTTGTAAAGTTTTGATGTAATCTAAAAAATAATCGCAAAATTCGAGTTTAAAATCCAATCTTTCGATATTGCTCGCGCTGGGAACATAGACGGACATCACGGAAAAATCCTCAAAATCGAGGCGCAAAATTCTGCCTTCGCTGTCGTATTTTTCGATGCCACAACCGAAAGTTATATTTTTCGGAACCGTTTTGGAAATAATGCCGACACCGCTGTATCCTTTTTTCTGTGCGGGAAACCAAAAACATTCGTAGCCTAAATCTTGAAAAATTTTAGAATCGAATTGTTCGGAATTGGCTTTTAATTCCTGAAAACAAACCACATCGGGATTGGCGGATTTTATCCATTCCGAAAGATTTTTAGAAATCGCTGCACGAATGCCGTTTACGTTGAAAGAAATAATTTTTATCGGGTTCATGTAAAAAGATTGAAATATTTAAGCATTTAAGGAATGGAAAATTTTTAACCTATAACGGTATTTTTACCACAAAGTTCACAAAGGACTCACAAGGGACACAAATTGTGTGCTTTGTGAAAATCTTTGTGCCCCTTGTGGTAAAAGAAACTGCTATAGTTTATATATTTCATATTCCTAAGGATTTAAAGATTATCTCATTACCAAATTATCAAATTACCTCATTTTCAAATTATCATCATTTCGGTTCCAAAACGCAAATCGGAATGATGCACTCTTCCAGCGAAATTCCGCCGTGTTGATAGGTGTCTTTAAAATAATTTACAAAATGGTTATAGTTTCTCGGATAAACCAAAAATGTATTATTTTTTGCGAAAATATATTTGGAACTCAGGTTTCCTTTCGGCAGGAAAAATTTTTCCGGTTGCGTAATCGCCCAAACTTCCTTTTCATCGTAGGTTAGGCTTTTTCCGGTTTTGTAGCGAATGTTGGTCGAGGTTTCCCGATCGCCCAAAACTTGGCTCGGTTTTTTCACATAAATCGTTCCGTGATCGGTAGTGATGATGAGTTTAAAACCGTTTTCCGCAGCCGCTTTTATGATTTTCATTAAAGATGAATTTTCAAACCAATTCAAAGTCAATGAGCGAAAAGTTTTATCGTCTCGAATCAATTGGTCAATGATGTGATTATCGGTTTTGGCGTGCGAAAGAATGTCGATAAAATTATACACAATCGTCAGTAAATCAAAGTGTTTGTACTGATTAAAATCCTCAAAAATTTTGCGTTCAAAATCGGCGTTCAGCACTTTCAGGTATTTTACGGATTTCGCGGCGAGCCCCAATCTCTGCATTTGGTCTTCCAAAAACCGGCGTTCATATTCGTTTTTATTGCCTTCTTCATTATCATTAAACCACATTTCGGGAAAACGTTTTTCAATTTCGGAAGGCAACAATCCGGCGAAAAAGGAATTTCTGGCGTATTGCGTGGCGGTGGGCAAAATGCTGTAATAATAATCTTCGGAAACTTTGTTGTAAAACCTTGTAAACAACGGCTCTACGACTTTCCATTGGTCAAACCGGAGATTGTCAATCATCAACAACAATACTTTTTCTTTCTCGATTTCGGGTTTCACTTTTTCTTTGAAAAGCGTATGGCTCATCATCGGTTTATCGTTTCCGGAGAGCCATTTTTCGTAGTTTTTTTCGATGAATTTCGCAAACTGAATGTTCGCTTCTTCTTTTTGAGATTGAAGCAAATCGGCAAAATCATTATCAAAAACCTTATCGAATTTGATTTCCCAATTCAGAATTTTCTTGTAGTATTCCGCCCAATCTTGGTAGGTTCGCAAGTAGGAAAGTTCCATCGAAAGGTTCCGAAATTCCTGCTGATATTGCTGAATGGTTTTTTGTTCGACGAGGTTTTCTTCCTGCAAATTTTTCTTCAGCGAGAGCAAAACCTGATTCGGATTCACGGGTTTCAGAATATAATCCGAAATTTGCGAGCCGATGGCTTGTTCCATCAAACTTTCTTCTTCGCTTTTGGTTACCATCACGATTTTCATTGCGGCATCTTTGTTTTTCAGCAGCGGAATGGCTTCCAATCCTGAAATTCCGGGCATATTTTCATCCAACAAAACGAGTTGAAAATTTTCGTTGTCGATGATTTCCAACGCTTCATTCACGTTGTTCACGGGTGTGATGCTGTAACCTTTATTTTCGAGAAAAACGATGTGCGGTTTCAGCAAATCTACTTCATCGTCTATCCAAAGTATTTTTGACATAATCAAGTTTAAAAGTTTAAGGTTCAAAATTCAAGGTTTGAATTTCGAGATTTGAGATTTGGATTTCGAGTATCAATCTTTAAATAATCATTCTAAAAATCGACTTCGTTTGTTTCTTTTCCTCTCTGGAAATTCATCGTTTTTTGGCTGCCTTTGTAAGTGATGTTCACGATGTTGATTTGCTTGGGAAAAATGTTTAGCAAAATGGTATTCTTAATTTTTAAAGTTTTAATTTCCGAAACACCGCCGGTTTCAAAATAAACCCAAACCGATTCGCCGTTCACTTGACTTCCCGTGAGAGTCAGTGTTTTCGCAGAACCGTTCACGCTCACTTCAAAATTATTGCCGACATATTTCTTTACTTCAGCCTCAAACTCAGCCTTTGAAGATTCTATTTTTAATGCCTCCGAAATATGATTCGTGTTCAGTTTAGAAGAAAATTTCAGCGTTTTGCTGCCTTCCACGTATTCCGCTTTCGTCATAGAGGAATAAAAATCCCCAACCGAAAACCCCATCATTACAAGGATTACCGCAAATATTGAGATATACAAAAATTTTTTCATTGGTTTATATTTTATTTTTTCAATAGTCAAAAGGATATTTTAATAACGCCAAATTTAAAAAAATTATGATAAGATGAAAGAATTATTTTTTAACTGTCTTATTTCGCAGATTCAATCGGCTAATGCAATTTTGCGGTAGAAGATATTTTTAATTTTGAGAATCTTCACCGTTGACTATCTTTTCAATTTTCTCAATTAAAAAAACATTCTTTTAATTAATTGATTTCCAAATTGAAACCGTTTCCGCAACATCGTGAACACGCAAAATTTTCGCACCTTTTTGTAAAAGTTTTCGGTGGAGTTTTTGAGTTTCTTCGTTGATTTCCAAAGGTGTTTTTCCGAGCGTTTTATAAATAAAAGATTTTCTGGAAATACCTGCTAACAAAGAAAATTTTTGAAATCCGATATATTGAAATTCGTCAATAATTTGATGTTGTTGTTCCAAAGTTTTTCCGAAACCAAAACCCGGATCGAGAATGATGTCTTTCACACCAAAACGTCTTAATTCCAAGGTTTTTTCCGAGAAATATTTATTTAAAAAAATGATAATGTCTTCGCTAATTTCTAATTCGTGCATCGTTTCGTAATGCAAATTTGTGTGCATCAAAATATACGGAAGTTTTTTTTCGGCTACGGTTTTGAACATTTCGGAATCGTATTGTCCACCGGAAATGTCGTTCACCAAATCAATGCCTTCATCAGATCCGAATTTCACGACTTCGGAATAAAACGTGTCCAAAGAAATCAAGGTTTCCGGAAATTCTTTTTTTAAATTAAAAATCAAGGTTCCGATTCGTTTTATTTCATCTTTTGCGGAAATTTTTTTGGCGTTTGGTCTGGTAGATTGTGCGCCGATATCCACAAAATCCGCACCTTCGGAAATCATTTTTTCAGCCTGAATCAAAGCGTTTTTTTCACAGATGAATTTTCCGCCGTCCGAAAAAGAATCCGGCGTGATGTTCAAAATTCCCATAATTTTCGGAACTGACAAATCCACGAGTTTTCCGTTGCAGTTTATGGAATGATTCATAATTGATGTTGGTTTCGGGTTATAAGATTCTCAAAATAAACAAGCAAAATTAGTTTTTTTTCATATTTCAACATTTAAATTAACAACTGAACATCGTATTTTTGCCGAATGAAAAAGAAGAAAAACATCATTCTTGAAAACATAAAACTCGTTTCTGCGGGTGCAAAAGGCGTGGCTGTGGGAAAAGCGGAAGATGGAAAAACGGTTTTGGTTTCGGGAGCGGTTCCGGGAGATTTGGCAAATGTTCGCGTGAAAAAATCCAAATCCAAATATTACGAAGCAGAAGTTTTGGAAATTATGGAAAAATCGCCTTTTCGAGTGGAGCCAAAGTGCATTCATTTCGGAGTTTGCGGCGGTTGCAAATGGCAAAATTTGAGTTACGAAAAACAGTTGAAATTTAAACAAAACGAAGTTTTAAACAACATCAAAAGAATCGGCGGAATAGAAAATTTTGAAACGCTCCCGATTTTGGGTTCCGAAAACGAATATTTTTACCGCAACAAAATGGAATTTTCTTTTTCAGATTCCCGATGGCTGACGGCAGACGAGATAAATTCTTCGGAAAACATCGAACACAGGAACGCTTTGGGTTTTCATATTCCCGGAATGTGGAGCAAAGTTTTGGATTTGAAAGAATGTTTCCTTCAGGAAAAACCCTCGAACGATATTCGGCTTGCCGTAAAACATTTTGCACAAGAAAACGGATTAGAGTTTTTTGACCTCAAAAATCAAAAAGGATTTCTGCGAACGCTGATGTTGAGGCAAAATTCCAAAGGAGAATGGATGGTTTTATTTCAATTTTTCAGAGAAGAAAAGGAAAATCGGGAAAAACTTTTTGACGATTTAATTAAAAAATTTTCGCAAATTAAAACTTTGGTTTACGCCATTAATCCCAAATCAAACGATTCTGTTTACGATTTGGAAATTCAAAATTATTTCGGCGAAGGATTTTTGGAAGAAGAAATGGACGGTTTGAAATTTAAAATCGGGGCGAAATCTTTTTTTCAAACCAACTATCATCAAGCGTTAAATCTTTATCGAAAAACTCTGGAATTTGCAGATTTGAAAGGCGGTGAAACGGTTTACGATTTGTATTCCGGAACGGGAACCATCGCGCAATTTTTGGCGAAAAAAGCAAAGCAAGTTATTGGTATTGAATCCGTTAAAGAATCCGTAGATGCGGCTGCGGAACACGCAAAACTGAACGGAATTTCAAATTGCACGTTTTTTTGCGGAGATATGAAAACTATTTTTAATGATGAATTTCTGCAAAATCATCCGCCGGCGGACGTTTTAATCACCGATCCGCCGAGAGACGGCATGCACGCAAAAGTGGTGGAACAAATCCTGAAACTTTCGCCGAAAAAAATGGTGTACGTCAGTTGCAATTCCGCAACGCAAGCGCGGGATTTGGCATTGCTGAAAAATGATTACAAACTCGTAAAAATTCTTCCGGTAGATATGTTTCCGCAAACGCATCATGTGGAAAATATTGCGGTTTTAGAGAGGTTTTAGATGATGGATTCGGAATTCAGATTCGAGTTTTGAGTTACGAGATTCCTTTTCCAAATCTGAAATTTTAATGAAATGAGTATATAAGGTTAATCCGCCGTCTTTTTTTTAACGCAAAGATTTCTATTTTTATCCGGATTTTTTGAAAACGCAAAGGCATTTTATTTAGCAAAGGCTCGCGTTCTTTTAATACGTTTTTCCGGTTGCTGAGTAAAACGCCTTTGCATTTAAAATATTTTTCAGTCCGGAACTTGATTCAGGATTAAAAACTCTTTGAGTTAAAATTATACTTAAATATTTTCGCAATTATTAAATTTAGTTGTTAAAAATATTTGAAATTTTAGTGCGTTTAGCCCGGCAATGAGTACAGGTAACACACAATGAACGCAAAAATTATGTATAGGCATTTTTATGTCGCTTTCTCATATATCACGTCTAATTCATTTCAGAAATGATGTTCACGCTTTCTTGAAGATAAAAATCTTTTTGCAGAATTTTCATCCAGTTTTCGGTTTTTTTAGCAAAAGCTTCGTCGGTTTTTTCACGCAGGATTTCGTCCGGATGAAGCGCAAATTTCAGCCCGTTGTTTTGTTTGTCCAATGTTTTGAATTTTTCTATCTGCGCTTTTCTTTCTTTCATAATTTCAAAAAATTTGGTTTGGTTCAGCGTGATTTTTTCTTCTTTGTTTAATTTTTCTTTCCATTCGGAAGCCTCTTGAAGCATGTTATAATACTTGTTTTCGGCAATTCTCGCTTCGCTGTTTCGGCGCAAAGTTTCGAGGTCAAGATGATAGTTCAATTTTTGAAATGCTGCCGGTGAAATTTTGTCCCAAGCCAAAGGATAATCTTCATAACGCTCGCCGATTTCGGCATAAGTGTAAAAATCTTTCATCTGAATATCGGAAATGATTCCTTTTTGCTGATTGGATTCTCCGGTGATTCTGTAAAATTTCTGAATGGTAAGTTTCAACTGCCCGAAGTCGTCCGAAGTGTTTAAAAATCGGTTTAAATCCACAAAAGTTTGCACGGTTCCTTTTCCGAAAGATTGCGGCGAGCCGACCACAACCGCTCTTCCGTAATCTTCCATCGCTCCGGCGAGGATTTCCGAAGCCGAAGCCGAGAGTTCGTTTTGCATGATTAGGAGGGGTCCTGTCCAAATCGGGGCGGAAGTTTTATTTTTTAAAATTTCTATTCTTCCGTCGCCCTTTTTCACTTGAACATAACTTCCGGCTTCCATAAATAGCGCCATAATATCGCCGACTTCTGTCAATGAGCCGCCTCCGTTATTTCTTAAATCTAAAATAATTCCGGAGATGTTTTGTTTTTTCAGTTTCAGGATTTCATTTTTCACGTCGTCCGAAGCGTTTCTACCGTTTCGATTGTCGAAATCCGCATTAAAACTCGGCAAATTGATGAATCCGTATTTTTTTCCGTTCGGCGCGTCAATGACGATGCTTCTGGCAAAAGTATCTTCGATTGCCACTTCTTCGCGAATCATCGTTACGTCTTTTATGGTTCCGTCTTTGGTTTGGACGGTGAGCGTTACGGGAACGCCTTTTGCTCCGCGAATCAATCGAACGGCTTCATCGGAAAGCATTCCTACCACATTCACGGCATCTTCGTTCGGTTTGGATTTCACTTTCAGGATTTTATCGCCGGTCGTCAATTGTTTGGATTTCCAAGCGGGCGCGCCAATCGTGAGTTCACCGAGATGCAGATAGCCTTTCTTTTCCTGAATAATCGCTCCGATTCCGATGACTTTTCCGGAGAACTGAACATCAAATTCTTCTTTGTTTTTCGGAGAAAAATAAGTGGTGTGCGGATCAAAAACTTCGGTGTAGGCGTTCATATAAACCGTGAACCAATCCATTTTATTTCTTTTTTTGGATCTTCGGAACATATTGGAAATCTGGTCTTTCACTTCGTCTGTGGCTTTGGCAATCTTTTGTTCCGGCGTCAGGATTTCTAATTTTATGGTGTCTTGCAAATTGTATTTTTGTATGGAATCTTTTTTCTTTTTTTGAGATTCTTCTCTGTTGTTCAGAGATTCTATTTCCAACAGGATGTTGTATTTGATGTATTTTTTCCACTCGTTGCGCTGTTCTTCTTTCGTTGCCGCAGAATTTTTCAATTTGGGTTCCAAAATAATTTCATCGTCTTCGTCTAAATTAATCGGTTTTGAAAAAATATCCTGAGTGGTTTTGTCAATTTCATCGATCCTTTGGTAAAGTTTGTCGGAGGTCAGTTTAAAGAAAGTCAAATCGCCTTCATTAAAAAAATCGTCTAATTTTGTTTGATATGCGCTGAATTCATCCATGTCCGATTTCAGAAAAAATCTTTTGGATGGGTCTATGGATTCGAAATAATATTTGTAAACTTCTTGAGAATACGCGTCATTAATCGGTTTTGGATTGTAGTGCAAATATTGGAGCGTATTTTTTATGCTTACCATTATGGTTTGCATTTTTTCATCGTCGTTTTTTGGAGCATTAAAGCAAAAAACAAGTGTTGTGAGCGGCAAAAGCCAAAGCAATCGGTTTAGTTTGAATTTTTTATACATTGTTTTTACTAAATTAATTTTAGTTCTGTTTTTTATAAATTTAAACGGCAAAGATAAAAGATTTTATTCGTAGTAAAATAAATTAAATATTCTCTTTTAATTATTGTTCTTTGCAAACACAATGACATTCTTGTTCGGAAAAAATATAAAATATAATTTCATCAAAATATCCAAAAAAATGTACCGATACAATATAAAATCCATAACGAAAAACTTTTTTGATTGAAAATATGATTATGGTCATAATATGGAAATTAAAAAAGAAATTAATTTTACAAAACCTACATTTCCGAATAATAATTGAAAAACATGTTACACTAAAAACTTTATTTCTATGTTATCAAAAAGCAGTGCCCGAATATTTTTTCTGGGCGGAACAGTAGTTACTTTTCTGATATTCATCGTATTGTCGTGGCGTTCCATCAGTCAGGATGTGCCGGTAAAAACGCATGAAGAAAATATCACCGCTCAGGTGATTGCAGGAAAGCACTTATGGGAATCAAACAATTGTATGGGTTGCCATACGATTTTGGGAGAAGGAGCCTATTACGCTCCGGAACTTACGAAAGTTTACGAACGCAGAGGCGAAGGCTACATCAAAGTCGTGCTTACTTCAAAAGCGCCTTGGGCACCGAGAGGACGTAAAATGGTGGCTTACGGTTTTAACGATCAACAAG
Source organism: Flavobacteriaceae bacterium (assembly GCA_031277475.1). Classification (GTDB taxonomy): domain Bacteria; phylum Bacteroidota; class Bacteroidia; order Flavobacteriales; family Weeksellaceae; genus JAITMJ01. Next base: position 55,853 of record JAITMJ010000067.1, on the reverse strand, counting down.
CCGATGAACTTATTGCCTTCCTGAAATGGATTGGCGAAACCGACCTCAACGGATTTCCGCCAAAACCGGCTTACAAATCAACTCTTAACTCCCAATAATTTAATGTTATGAAATACAAAAGTCAAAAAGTAGCCTATTGGTTTTTCGCATTGGCGATGTTGTTGCTTGTGTTGCAACTTACGTATGGTTTTATCATGGGCTTTGCTCGCATTGGTTATGACAATTTGCACGATTTTATTCCTTTCAATACTGCTCGTGCCGTTCATACTAATTTGTTGGTGGTTTGGTTACTCACCGGTTTTATGGGTGCCGCCTATTACATCATTCCCGAAGAAGCAGAACGCGAATTGGTGAATGTGAAATTAGCCTATGTTCAACTGATTTCATTGGCAGTTGTAGGTGTAATTGCTATTGTTGGTTATCATTTTAATTACTGGGAAGGAAGAAAATTTTTAGAAATTCCGCGCCCATTAGATTATTTGGTAGTCGTCAATGTATTGCTGTTTCTCGGTTTGATTCTCGCCACATTATTTAAAAGCAAAAAGCGAACAACCACATCATTGGTTTTATCAATGGGGCTTGTGTTTGCGGCATTACTCTATCTTCCCGGAATGATTTGGTTTGACAATCAAACCATGGATTCTTTTTTCCGCTGGTGGGTAGTTCACCTTTGGGTAGAAGGCGTTTGGGAATTGATTCTCGGCGGTATTCTTTCATTTCTGCTCATCAAACTGACAGGCGTGGACAGAGAGGTGATAGAAAAATGGCTGTATGTGATTGTGGGATTAACGTTTATTTCCGGAATTCTCGGAACAGGACACCACTATTATTACATCGGTGCAGGAAAAATTTGGCTGATTGTTGGTGGAATTTTCTCCGCACTTGAGCCTTTGGCATTTTTGGGAATGGCTTTGTTTGCCATAAATATGTATCGAAAAGGCGAAAAGAAACATCCAAACAAATTAGCATTGAACTGGACTTTGGGAACAGCCGTCGTTGCTTTCACCGGAGCCGGATTGCTGGGCTTGGCTCACACATTGCCGCAAGTAAACCTTTACACACACGGAACTTTGGTAACGGCTATGCACGGACATCTCGCTTTTTGGGGTGCTTATGCGATGATTGTCATGGCGTTTATTTCCTACGCAATGCCGAATTTCACGGGCAGAAAACTGTATGATACGGCAAGAGGCACCTACGCATTTTGGCTATCCAATATCGGAATGTTAGGAATGACGGTCGCTTTCGGTGTAGCCGGAGTTGCACAGGTTTATTTGGAGCGCAAAATGGGAATGGATTTTGGCGATGTTCAAAACGAAATCAAAGTGCATTTCGTCATACTTCTTCTATGTGCCACAATGTTTACCACAGGTATCATTCTTTATATTTTGGAATTTATAAAATACGGCAAACCCAATGACGAAGCCATAATCACACAATAAACTATCTTTTTTTATGGTTCTATCCGCAATGATTTTTTTGTTGCGGATAGTTTATTTTAAATTTGTCCTGTTTTTCTTTTTTGACTTTCACATTTTGTGATGCCATTTTTTACACAGAATTTTCACTAAATTTACGGACTCAAAAAAAATATTTCCTTTTATGAAATTTGAAAAAAAATCACTGAAGTTTATGGAGGAATATTTAGAAAAGCCAAAAAACATTACTTTTGTAAAAACAATTTGAATTATGGCAAGTACAATCATCATCCCGCGCAAAACAAAAGTTTCTTTGCCTGTGCCGTCCTCTTTCGTAGGCAAGCAGGTATTTGTGACGTTTGATGTGATTGAAGAAAAACCAAAAACTGCAACGCGGCTGTCGGATAAATTTCGTGGCGTGTTATCAAAAAACAGTGCCAAAAATTTTATTCAACACACCAAAAAAATGCGTGAAGAATGGGACAATATCTGATAGATAATAATGAAGTTAAATAATCACCAATCAGATGGTATCACAAAATGTGATACCACTTTTTTTACACAGAATTTTCAGTAAATTTACGGACTCAAAAATTACATTAAAAAATTTTTATATTTGCGGTTATTAAAATCGATTTAAGAATGAGAAAAGTATTGATAATTAGCGCATTAGTATTATTCGCTTTATCTTGCAACAGGGATTCCGATTCTAATGATAATGTAAACATTGTTGGAATGTGGAATTTTCAAAAAAGTGTTATTCTGTCGGGAAAAGATGGCACTACCGTATTACGAACGAATGAAAATTCCTGCGTTCAAAAAAGTACTTATGAATTTAAGTCGGACGGAAGTGTAATTGTAAACAGATATTATTTAATGGGTACTTGTGAACAAATTCCTGAATATAAAGATTATTACGCATATGATAAGTCTCAAAAAACGATAATGTATAATGGTGTTGAACATAAAGTTTTAGAACTTTCCTCCAATAAGTTGACCATTCAAACATCAGAGCCTATGTGGGAAACCGATGATAATGAAGATGGAGTTGATGATTATGGAAGACAGTATTTTGTGAGGTAATCATCAACTTTTATAATTATAAACGCCCCACTCCCGCACGAATCCCTTTCGCGTGATCATCATTTTAAAAACCAAAACCCTCCGAGTCTGGAGGATTTTTTAAACTTACGGCTCAAAAATTATATCGGAAAATATAACTGTCGCAGTTTGTAATACCACTTTTTTTACACGGAATTTTCAGTAAATTTACGAACTCAAAAAAAATATTTCCTTTTATGAAATTTGAAAAAAAATCACTGAAATTTTTAGAAGAATATTTAAATACTTCTTCACCAACAGGTTACGAACATCGCGGACAAAAAGTTTGGATGGATTATATTCGACCTTATGTGGATAAAATCGAGTTTGATCACTACGGAACGTGCTACGGAATTGTGAATCCGGAAGCGAAATTTAAAGTCGTCATCGAAGCACACGCCGATGAAATCTCGTGGTATGTGAATTATATTACGGACGACGGCTTGATTTATGTAATCCGAAACGGAGGCTCCGACCAAACCATTGCTCCCTCAAAAGTGGTTCATATTCACGGCGAAAAAGGAATTGTGAAAGGCGTTTTCGGCTGGCCTGCCATTCATACGAGAGACGGAAAAAACGATCCGGTTCCGAAAATTGAAAATATTTTTATCGACTGCGGCGCGATTACCAAAAAAGAAGTGGAAGATTTGGGAATTTATGTCGGCTGTATGATTACTTATCCCGACGAATTTTTTGAAATGAACAACCGCTATTTCGTTTGCAGAGCGTTGGACAACAGAATCGGAGGATTTATGATTGCCGAAGTTGCAAGGCTTTTAAAGGAAAATAAAAAAACGCTTCCGTTCGGTTTGTATGTTACCAATTCCGTGCAAGAAGAAGTCGGTTTATACGGCGCGGATATGATTGCAGACACCATAAAACCGAATGTTACCATCGTTACTGACGTTACGCACGACACAACTACGCCGATGATTGAAAAGAAAAAAGAAGGCGACCAAAAATGCGGCGGCGGACCGGTGATTTTTTTCGCGCCGAGCGTTCATCACAACATTCGCGAGATGATTCTCGAAACCGCAAAATCCAAAAAAATTCCGTTTCAGCGGGCGGCTTCCAGCAGATCCACAGGAACCGATACAGACGCTTTTGCACATTCCAACGGCGGCGTTCCGAGCGCGCTGATTTCCCTGCCTTTGCGATATATGCACACCACCGTGGAAATGGTTTCCAAAGAAGATGTGGGAAATGTGATTAAATTAATCTACGAAACTTTGCTCAAAATAAAACCGGGGATGAAGTTGAAATACCATTAGATGTGAGACACAAAAATCAAGGCACAAGAAAAAAGAGCCGCGTCACAAATCGACAGATGTGAATATATTAAATATCTGATCATATAATTTATGACATAATCAAAATATCTTTATCCATTATTCATTATATTTGTCTAATGTTTATCAAGGAATACATCACGAAAGATTATCCGGCGTTCAACGTCTCGGATTCAGTGGAAGACGCTCGAGAAATTGTAAAAGAATTCGGGTATTCGCATATTTTCATCAATAAGAATGGTATTTTTCAAGGAACATTGAGTCGTGTTTTTTTAGATGAAAATTCAGAAAAAAAATCATCTCATTTTTTGGATGAATTGCAAATCCATTATGAAAAATTTGCGATAACAGAAGACGCTAACCTATTGGATTCCATACGATTGTTTCATGTTTTTAATGCAAATGTGATTCCGGTTATCAATATTGAAGAACAATATTTAGGCTATCTTTCGAGTGATGATATTTTCAATGAGTTTTCAAAATATCCGTTGTTCTCAGAAAACGGGGCTTTTTTGGTGATACAAACCAACAACAAATGCTATTCCTTCACGGAAATTACCAATATTGTGGAAAGCAACAATGCAAAAATCTACGGCTGCTACATCAGCGGAATATCGGATGATGCGATTCAAATTTCTCTGAAAATCAGTGGCGAAAATCTCAGATCAATCGGCGAAACCTTTGAAAGATACGGCTACAGCGTGCTTCATAAATATTATGACGATGAAAAAGAAGAACTCGTGAAAGACAGATTTGAATTTTTTCAAAAATATATGGAATTTTAATCTGTGTTTAAATTTTGAAAAAAATACAATAAGAATCCGTATCTCAAATTTTATAAACGATTAATAATAAGCATCTTATGTTAATTGAAATTAAATATTCCCTGAAAATTTAAACCCTTGAAATACTACATTATTGCCGGCGAAGCGTCCGGAGATTTGCACGGAAGCAACCTGATGAAAGCCATTTCGCAAAAAGATAAAAACGCGGAATTTCGGTTTTGGGGCGGAGATTTGATGCAAAACATCGGCGGAACTTTGGTAAAACATTACCGAGATTTGGCGTTTATGGGATTTCTGGAAGTGGTTCTGAATCTGAAAACCATTTTAAACAACATCAAATTCGCTAAAAAAGACATTAAAAACTATAAACCCGATGTCTTGATTTTGGTGGATTACCCCGGATTCAATCTCCGCATTGCGAAATTCGCAAAAAAATTGGGGATAAAAATCGTTTATTACATTTCACCGCAACTTTGGGCGTGGAAAGAAAATCGCGTGGAAATCATCAAAAAATATGTGGATGAAATGCTCGTAATCCTTCCGTTTGAAAAAGATTTTTATAAAAAACACAATGTTGATGCCCATTTCGTGGGACATCCTTTGTTGGATGCCATTTCGGATTTGCCGGAAATCAACACCGAAAAATTTAAACAAGAAAACGGATTGAACGAAAAAGAAATCATCGCGCTTTTGCCCGGTTCGCGAAAACAAGAAGTGAAAAAAATGTTGGGAACCATGCTTTCCGTTCGTCCGTATTTTACTGATTATCAATTTGTAATCGCCGGAGCACCGAGTTTGTCCAAAGATTTCTACGAAAAATATGTGGACGAAAACGTGCATTTTGTATCCAACAAAACCTACGATTTGCTGCGCTGTTCCCGAGCCGCGCTCGCCACTTCCGGAACCGCCACTTTGGAAACCGCACTTTTGAACGTTCCCGAAGTGGTTTGCTACAAAGGAAGCCGCATTTCCTACGAAATCGGGAAACGTTTAATCAAAAACATCAAATACATTTCGTTGGTGAATTTGATTATGGATAAAGAAGTCGTTAAAGAATTGATTCAGAACGATTTAACTACAAAAAATTTAATCGCGGAACTCCAAAAAATCCTCGGCGAAAACCGACAAAAAATACTTTCGGATTATGCGGAACTTCGGCAAAAACTCGGCGGAAAAGGTGCCGGCGAAAAGGCTACGGAGATCATCGGAACGTTAGTCGAATTGAAAACCTGACAAGTCAAACGCATTAAAAAAATATAAAATTATAGAAACATCTCTGCATTCTTGCGGCTTTGCGTGGATTTTTTCACGCAAAGCTGCAAAGACACAAATTTTTCTTGTGCTTTAACGTCCGCATCATTTTCACTTCACATATAACTTTCAATCGGTTCGCAGGTGCAAATCAGATTTCTGTCGCCGAACGCTTCATCTATTCGGGAAACCGATGCAAAAAATTTGCGGGTTCGCACCCAATTCAGCGGATAGGCTGCTTTTTCGCGGCTGTAAGGTTTGTCCCAACCATCGGAAATCACAACTTGTTCCGTGTGCGGCGCATTTTTCAAAACATTGTTTTGGGCATCAAATTTTCCGACTGCAATTTCATCAATTTCTTTTTTAATATGAATTAAGGCTTCCGCAAAACGGTCAATTTCTTCCTTGCTTTCGGATTCCGTAGGTTCAATCATCAGAGTTCCGGCAACGGGAAATGAAACCGTAGGCGCGTGGAATCCGTAGTCCATCAATCTTTTTGCAACATCGGCAACTTCAATTCCGACTGCTTTAAACTGACGAAAATCCACGATACATTCGTGGGCAACGCGTCCGTTTTCATTCGCATACAAAATCGGAAAATGTTCCGCCAAAATTTCTTTTAAATAATTGGCGTTCAAAATAGCGTGTTCGGTTGCTTTTTTCAAACCATAAGTTCCGAGCATTTTGATGTAAGCATAAGAAATATTCAGGATAAAACCCGAACCGTAAGGTGCTGAGGAAATAGCGTCAATCGCTTCTTTTCCGCCGATTTTGATGTTCGGATTGCTTGGCAAAAACGGAACCAAATGTTTGGCTACGCAAATGGGACCAACACCCGGACCGCCGCCACCGTGCGGAATTGCGAACGTTTTATGCAAATTCAAATGGCAAACGTCTGCACCGATATTTCCCGGACTTGTGAACCCGACTTGCGCATTCATATTCGCGCCGTCCATATAAACTTGTCCGCCGAAATCGTGAATCAATTTCGTGATTTCTTTAATATTGGAATCGAAAAATCCGTAAGTAGAAGGATAAGTAATCATCACTGCCGATAGATTTTCCTTGTGTTCTTCGGCTTTTTGTTTTAAATCTTCAAAATCTATTTCGCCGTTTTCAAGATTTTTCACCACCACCACTTTCATTCCCGCCATCACTGCGGAAGCGGGATTGGTTCCGTGTGCGGATTGCGGAATCAAAACGATATTTCGGTGTTCGTTTCCTTTGGATTTGTGGTAATGCCGAATCACCATCAAACCGGCATATTCGCCTTGCGCTCCGGAATTGGGCTGAACGGAAACTCCCGAAAATCCGGTGATTTCTGCCAAATCTTTTTCCAATTCTTTGATGATTTCTTGATAACCGCCGGCTTGTTCGGCAGGAACAAAAGGATGAATATTTCCCCATTCCGACCACGAAAGCGGCAGCATTTCCGTAGCGGCGTTCAGTTTCATCGTGCAAGAACCGAGCGAAATCATAGAATGTGTGAGCGAGAGATCTTTGCGTTCCAAACGTTTGATGTAGCGCATCAATTCGGTTTCCGTATGGTATTTATTAAAAACATCTTCCGTCAAAATATCATCTTTTCTCAACAATTCTTCGGGAATGGAATAGTTTTCTTTAAGCGAAAGTTTAAAACTTTGTTTATTTAAAAAAGTAGCAAAAGCATTGAGAAGTTTTTGGATTTTTTCCATCGTGGAGGTTTCATCAATCGAAATACTGACGATGTCTTCGGAAAAATAATTCAAATTGATGTGCTGATTTTGCATTAAAAGTTTCAACGAGAGTTTGTCGCTTTCCTTCATCCGAATTTTCACAGTATCGAACACCGGATCTTCTACCACGTTGAATCCCAAAATTTTCAGGGCGGCGTTCAGCGCATTGGCTTTGTAATGAATTTGGTCTGCGATGAATTTCAAACCTTTCGGACCGTGATAAACGGCGTACATTCCTGCCATTACCGCCAAAAGAACTTGCGCCGTACAAATATTGGACGTGGCTCTTTCTCTTTTGATGTGCTGTTCGCGGGTTTGCAAAGCCATTCTGAGCGCGCGTTTTCCGTACATATCCTGCGAAATCCCGATGATTCTTCCGGGAATATCTCTTTTGTAATCTTCTTTGCAGGCAAAAAATGCAGCGTGAGGTCCGCCGTAACCCATTGGAATTCCGAAACGTTGCGATGTGCCGACTGCACAATCTGCTCCCATTTCTGCCGGAGATTTCAGTTTTACCAAAGATAAAATGTCGCAAGCCATAACCACTTGTAAACCAAGCGATTTGTAAGTTTTTATAGATTCGGAATAATCCTGAACCACGCCGTTTTTTCCCGGATATTGAAGCAAAACACCGAAAAAAGAAGCGTCTAACGGATATTCTTTATGATTTCCGACCACGATTTCGATTTCAAAACATTCGGCTTTGGTTTTCAAAACGGCGATGGTTTGCGGAAGCGTCAAATCGGAGACGAAAAATTTTCGTGCATTCGCATTTTTTTGTTCTTTTGTTCGGCTTTCAAAAAACATGTGCATCGCTTCTGCGGCAGCCGTTCCTTCGTCTAAAAGTGAAGCGTTCGCGAGCGGAAAACCCGTCAAATCGCAGATTACGGTTTGGAAATTCAGCAGTGCTTCCAATCTGCCTTGCGCAATTTCCGCTTGATACGGCGTGTATGCGGTGTACCAACTCGGATTTTCAAAAATATTTCTGAGAATCGGCGAAGGCAAAATAGTCCCGAAATATCCGAAACCGATGTAGTTGTCTGCCACCATATTTTTCGCCGCCAAATCTTTGGAATGTTGCAGCATTTTGTATTCGGAAAGCGGCTCGGAGATTTCCAAATCTTTTTTCAAACGAATGGATTCGGGAATGGTTTGGTTGATCAATTCTTCTACGGATGAAACGCCCGTTTTTGCCAGCATTTCTTGTTTATCGTTTTCGTTTAGGGAAATGTGGCGGTTTACAAATTTTGTAGTATTCATAATGGTTTAGACTTAAAGATTTGAGACACGAGACAAAAGACTTTTTATCTCTGATGTTTTTAATTAATGAAAAAAACACGTTGTAAAATTACAAATTTTGGCGGGGATTTGCAAGTTTGGTTGGTGATATTGAATTTCCTTTGGTATCTTTGCCGAAAATCTTAGTTTAAAATCAACAAAATGTTCAACGCCGCCGAATTTTCGGAAATCAGAAGTTTATTAAACCCCAAAAACAAAATCATCATTCTCACGCATTACAATCCGGACGGCGATGCCATCGGAAGTTCGCTCGGTTTAAAACATTTTCTCGCCGCCAAAGGTTTGGAAGCGGAAGTCGTCGTTCCGAACGATTTTCCGAAATTTCTAAAATGGATGCCCGATGCAAGAAAAATCACAATCGCCGATTACAAAAGAGCAAAAGCGAGGGAAACTATCGGCAATGCAGATGTGATTTTTATTCTGGATTTCAACGCCTCGCACCGAAGCGGAAATCTCGTCGCCCCTTGGATTGACAAGTCAAAAGGAAAAAAAATCTTGATAGATCATCACCAGCAACCGGATAAATTTGATTTTGTGTATTCCGATATTTCTATTCCGGCAACTTGCCAAATGGTTTATCATTTCATCGAAAAATTGGGCGAAGAACATTTGATTAATTTTGACGCGGCGGAATGTTTGTACACCGGAATTATGACGGACACCGGCGGTTTCAGATTTCGCTCTACAAGCGCAGAAACGCATAAAATCGTAGCAAAATTGATAGAAAAAGGTGCCGATCCCGCAAAAATTTCTTCCGATACTTGGGACACGAACAGTATTTCGCGAATGCACCTTCTGGCATTGGTTTTGGGAAGAATCGAAGTGGTGAAAAACGGTGAAGTTGCCATTCTTTTTCTCACGCGAGAAGAATTGAAAAATTTTGGTTTTGAAAAAGGCGATACGGAAGGTTTTGTGAATTATGGACTCAGCATTTCCGGCGTGAAAATGTCTGCATTTTTTATGGAAGATTTGTATGAAAATTTTATAAAAATTTCTTTCCGAAGCAAAGATGACGACACCGATGTGAACCAATTTTCGAGAAAATATTTCAACGGAGGCGGACATATCAACGCTGCCGGCGGAAAATATTTCAAAAACCTCGAAACTACAATTGAAGATTTTAAAAAGTTTGTGGATTTGTAGCTTGCAAAATTTTAGGAACTGTAAATTAAATGAGTTTTTTTGAAGAACAAAATCCGGAAATCGACCACTATTTGGAACTTCACACTTCCGAAGAACCGCCGCTTTTGAAGAAATTGAGAAAAGAAACTTTCCAAAAAACCACACATTCGCGAATGATTTCGGGGCTTCAGCAGGGAAGATTTTTGGCGATAATTTCTAAAATTTTGCAACCTGAAAATATTTTGGAAATCGGAACTTTTACCGGTTATTCCGCGCTTTGTTTGGCTGAAGGTTTGCGAAAAAACGGAAAATTGACCACTTTAGACATCAACGAAGATTTGGCGTTTTTGCCCAAAAAATATTTTGCCGAAAGCGAATATTCCGATAAAATTCGGTTTAAAATTCAAAATGCCGCAGATTTTCTGAAAGAAACCGACGAGATTTTTGATTTGATTTTCATTGATGCCGACAAAGAAAATTATGTGGAATATTTTAAATTAATTAAACCGAAAACCGCGACAGGTTCTGTGATTTTGTTTGATAATGTGCTTTGGCACGGAAATATTTTAGAAGAAAACCCGAAGCAAAAATCCACGAAAATCATCAAAGAACTCAACGATATTATTGCAAAAGACCCGGATTTTGAAAATCTTATTCTACCTTTGCGAGACGGAATTAATCTGATTCGCAGGAAATGAGGGAGTTTGAAAATGCGGTAAATTAGGTAATGTGATAATTTTAAATCTTTAAATCTTTGAATTTTTTAATACATGAATACAAAATGCTGCGTAAGCGTTGCCGCCATTAAAAAAGAACCCTGCGAAAAATCCGAAATGATTTCGCAAATGCTTTACGGAGAAACCTGTAAAGTGCAAGAAACCAACGGAAATTTCAGTAAAATAATTACGGATTTCGACGAAACCGAAGGCTGGATAAATTCTCAACTTTTGAAAAAAAATCCGCAAACTTCGGAGCAATTTTTGGTAGAGCAATCTTTCGGAATATTCGATTTAAAAGATGGAAAAACGCTTTTGTCTATCGGCTCGGAAGTAGATTTTCCGACTGAAAAATTTGCCGATAAAAATAATCTTCGACAAAGCATCGCAGAAACGGCAAGAAAATTTTTGAACGTTCCGTTTCTTTCCGGCGGAAGAAGTTTTTTTGGGACAGATTCCGCAGGTTTTGTGCAGTTGGTTTACAAAATTCACGGCATCGCTTTGCCGAGATTTCCGGAAAAATTGGCGGAAACAGGCGAAGTTTTATATTTCGTGGAAGAAAGTAAATCCGGCGATTTGGCTTTTTTTGAAAATGAAAACGGCGATGTCATTCACGTTGGTATTGCACTTGAAAATCAGCAAATTATACATAATTTCGGAAAAGTAAGAATTGATATTTTGGACAGCACCGGAATTTTTAATAAAGAACTGAATCGGCACACGCACAAATTGAGGTTCGTGAAAAACGTTTTTTGAATTACGAAATTCTCATAAACCTCATAACTTCGCAATTCGGGATTTGCATCTCATATTTTTTTGCACATTCCAAAAATTATACATACCTTTGCACCTCTTTTTTTAGAAAAGAAATTTTGCACTACGCTGTGAAAAGATATATCGGTGTTGCAATTAGAAGTCATAAAGATTAAAAAACTTTGAGATTAAAGCAAAAAAATTAAAGACTTAAATTGCAACGGATTTTTTCCGGCGTCTTTTTTATTGCCCACATTCTCGGTTTCATTAAATAAAATTTAAACCCGTTTCAAACCATATTTATGAGCACGAAAGCAAAAACTTCAAAAACCGAAAAAACACCAAAGGTTGAGAAAACTCCGAAAGTTGAGAAGGTTTCAAAAACAGAAAAAACTCCGAAAACGCCAAAGGTTCAACAAACCCAAAGAATTAATTTTTCTACGGCAAAAGGAAAAATCTTGCCTCCGGATTTTTTGGACATTCAAATCAAATCTTTTAAAGAGTTTTTCCAATTAGACACGCTTCCGGAAGACCGAAAAAAGGAAGGTCTTTACAAAACGTTTCAAGAAAATTTCCCGATTTCCGATTCCAGAAACCAATTCGTTTTGGAATTTATGGATTATCTGATAGATTCTCCGCGCTACACCATCGCAGAATGTGTGGAAAGAGGGCTGACCTATTCCGTTCCCTTGAAAGCAAGATTGAAACTCTATTGCACAGATCCGGAACACGAAGATTTTCAAACTGTGGTTACAGACGTATATATGGGTCCGGTTCCTTATATGACGCCGAGCGGATCTTTCATCATCAACGGTGCGGAAAGAGTAATCGTAACGCAACTTCACCGTTCTCCGGGCGTATTTTTCGGGCAAACTTACCACACAAACGGAACCAAACTTTATTATTCCAGAATTATCCCGTTCAAAGGCTCGTGGATGGAATTTACTACGGATATCAACAACGTGATGTATGCCTACATCGACCGTAAGAAAAAATTACCGCTGACCACTTTATTAAGAGCAATCGGCTACGAATCCGACAAAGATATTCTCCAAATTTTCGACCTCGCGGAAGAACTCAAAGTTTCCAAAGCAACGCTGAAAAAAGCCGAAGGAAAAACATTGGCGGCGAGAGTTTTGAACACTTGGTTTGAAGATTTTGTGGACGAAGATACCGGCGAAGTGGTTTCCATCGAAAGAAATGAAATTATTTTAGATAGAGAAACCATCCTCGAAAAAGAACATTTAGACCTTATTTTGGATTCCGGCGTGAAATCTATTTTAATTCACAAAGAAAATTCCAGCGAATTTTCCATCATCCAAAATACATTGCAAAAAGACCCTACCAATTCCGAAAAAGAAGCGGTAGAATATATTTACAGACAACTCCGAAACGCCGATCCGCCGGACGAAGAAACCGCAAGAGGCATCATCGAAAAACTGTTTTTCTCCGAACAAAGATATTCTTTGGGCGAAGTCGGGCGATACAGAATCAATAAAAAATTAGGATTAAACACGCCTAAAACTACCGAAGTTCTTACAAAAGAAGACATCATCGCCATCGTAAGACATTTGATAGAACTCGTCAATTCCAAAGCGGAAGTAGATGATATTGACCACCTTTCCAACAGAAGAATTAAAACAGTCGGCGAACAATTGGCAGGACAATTCGGAGTCGGGCTTTCCAGAATCGCCAGAACCATCAAAGAAAGAATGAACGTTCGCGACAACGAAATTTTTACACCTTTGGATTTGGTGAACGCGAAAACTTTGACTTCCGTAATCAACTCATTTTTCGGAACGAATCAACTTTCGCAATTTATGGATCAAACCAATCCGCTGTCCGAAATCACGCACAAAAGAAGATTGTCCGCACTCGGTCCGGGCGGTTTGTCCAGAGAAAGAGCCGGATTTGAAGTTCGAGACGTTCACCACACGCACTACGGAAGAATTTGCCCGATAGAAACGCCGGAAGGTCCGAACATCGGTTTGATTTCCTCTTTGGGAATGTATGCGAAAATAAACGATCTCGGTTTCATCGAAACGCCGTACAGAAAAGTAGATCACGGAAAAGTGAACCTGAAATCCGAACCGATTTATCTGAACGCGGAAGACGAAGAAGAAAAAGTAATCGCCCAAGCAAACGTAGATTTGAACGATAAAGGCGAATTTGAAACCGACAGAATTATTGCGAGATTAGACGGAGATTATCCCGTAGTCGAACCTCAACAAGTAGATTTAATGGACGTGGCTCCGAATCAAATTTCCGGAATTTCGGCTTCATTAATTCCATTTTTGGAACACGACGATGCCAACCGCGCATTGATGGGTTCCAATATGATGCGGCAAGCCGTTCCGCTGCTGAAACCTCAAACGCCGATTGTGGGAACCGGACTTGAAAAACAAGTGGCAAAAGATTCCAGAGTGTTGATTAACGCCGAAGGAAACGGAGTTGTGGAATATGTAGATGCCGATAAAATCATCATTAAGTACGACAGAAATGAAGACGAAGATTTGGTTTCGTTTGAATCTGCCACGAAAACTTATAACCTCCCGAAATTCAGAAAAACCAACCAAAGCACGACCATCACCTTGCGTCCGAATGTGAAAGTGGGCGACAATGTTGTGGAAGGTCAAGTGCTTTGCGACGGATACGCTACCGAAAACGGCGAATTGGCACTCGGAAGAAATCTCGTCGTAGCATTTATGCCATGGAAAGGCTACAATTTTGAGGATGCGATTGTGATTAATGAAAAAGTAGTGCGCGAAGATTGGTTCACCTCAATTCATGTGGACGAATATTCTTTGGAAGTTCGCGATACCAAATTGGGAATGGAAGAATTGACCTCCGATATTCCGAATGTTTCCGAAGAAGCCACGAAAGATTTGGACGAACACGGAATGATTCGTATCGGAGCGGAAGTGAATCCGGGAGATATAATGATTGGTAAAATCACGCCGAAAGGAGAATCCGATCCTACGCCGGAAGAAAAATTGTTGAGAGCCATTTTTGGCGACAAAGCCGGCGATGTGAAAGACGCTTCGCTGAAAGCAGATTCCTCGTTGAGAGGCGTTGTGGTGGACAAAAAACTCTTTTCCAGAAACTTTAAAGATAAAAAGAAAAGAGCCGAAGAAAAAGTGAAACTCGAACAAGTGGAAAGTGCTTACAAAGTGAAATTCGATGATTTGAGAAATACCCTCATCGAAAAATTGATGACACTCGTCAACGGAAAAACTTCGCAAATCGTGAAAAACGATTTGAACGAAGAAATCATCGGAAAAGGCGTGAAATTCACCTTAAAATTGCTGCAATCCATCGAAGATTATGTGAACATCAACGGCTCCGATTGGACGTTGGACGACGATAAAAATGAATTGATTAAACAGCTCATTCACAATTATAAAATAAAATACAACGATATTCAAGGTATGAAAAATCGCGAAAAATTTGCGATTTCCATCGGCGATGAACTTCCTGCGGGCATTATGAAATTGGCGAAAGTTTATATCGCAAAAAAACGTAAGTTGAACGTGGGCGATAAAATGGCGGGAAGACACGGAAACAAAGGTATCGTTTCAAGAATTGTGCGCGAAGAAGATATGCCGTTTTTGGAAGACGGAACTCCGGTGGACATCGTTCTCAATCCGCTTGGCGTGCCTTCGCGTATGAACATCGGACAGATATACGAAACCGTTCTCGGCTGGGCAGGTCATAAATTGGGCGTGAAATTTTCCACACCGATTTTTGACGGCGCAAACCTCGACCAAATCACCGATTACACCGATGAAGCCGAACTTCCGAAATTCGGAAACACCTATCTTTACGACGGCGGAAGCGGCGAAAGATTTACGCAACCCGCAACAGTCGGAATGATTTATATGATGAAACTCGGACACATGGTGGACGACAAAATGCACGCGCGTTCTATCGGTCCGTATTCATTGATCACGCAGCAACCTTTGGGCGGAAAAGCGCAATTCGGCGGACAGAGATTTGGGGAAATGGAAGTTTGGGCACTTGAAGCGTTCGGTGCATCGAATATTTTACGCGAAATTTTGACCGTAAAATCGGATGATGTAGTCGGCAGAGCCAAAACCTACGAAGCCATTGCCAAAGGCGAAGCGATGCCGGAGCCGGGTATTCCGGAATCCTTCAACGTATTGCTCCACGAATTGCAAGGTTTGGGATTGGATGTGAGATTGGAGGAATAAATTTGAATCATAAATTGATAATTTTTAATAATGGAAAACCGCCCGATTATGGGCGGTTTTTTTGTCTTTAGCCGATTTGATATCAACGGAACATCTCGTTTTTGTATAATTTAATCCTCTTCCAACGCTTCCAAAATAATTTCGCAACCCTTTCGGATTTCGTCAAAAGTTATGGTTAGCGGCGGAGAAATTCTGAGATATTCGTTTCGGTAAAGTTGCCAAAAAACAATTAATCCTTTCTCCATACAGCGTTTTGCAACTTCGATGGTGTATTCGGGATTTTCGAGATTTACCGCCAACATCAAACCTTTTCCGTTGATATTTTTAATGTTCGGATGAACCAATAATTCCCGAAACAGTCGTTCTTTTTCGTCAATTCCATTCATCAAACCGCTTTCCAAAACCTCTTTCAATGTGGCTAAACCGGCTGCCGCAATCAGCGGATTTCCGCCGAAAGTGGTGATGTGTCCCAATTTCGGATTGTGGGAAAGCGTTTCCATAATTTTTCGCGAACTCATAAAAGCGCCGACAGGAACGCCGCCGCCCATTCCTTTTCCCATCACCAAAATATCGGGAACCACGCCGAAATGCTCGAAAGCAAAAAGTTTTCCCGTTCTTCCGAAACCGGGCTGAATTTCGTCTAAAATCAAGAGTGCGCCCGTTTCTTCGCAACGTTTTTTCAAATTTTTAAAATAATTTTTATCGGGAACTAAAAATCCTGCCGCTCCTTGAATGGTTTCCGCAATCACGCAAGCCGTTTTTTCAGTGATTTTTTCAAATTCTTTTTCATCATTAAATTCAATGAAATTCACCAACGGCAAGAGCGGACGAAATTCCCGCTTGTGAAACTCGTTTCCGGAAACCGACAAAGCACCGTGCGTATTTCCGTGATAAGAATTTTTCATCGAAACGATTTCTTCTCTGCCGGTAAAACGTTTTGCCAATTTCAAAGCACCGTCCACAGCCTCCGCTCCGGAATTTACGAGATAAGTTACTTCCAAAGGTTCGGGTGTGGATTCTGCCAAAAGTTTGCAAAATTCTACCGGTTTTTCTTGAGCAAATTCGCCGTAAACCATCACATGCAAATATTTTTCCGCTTGTTCTTTGATGGCGTTCACGATTTTCGGGTGAGAATGCCCCAAAGTATTCGCCGAAACTCCGGCTACAAAATCGAGATATGCTTTTCCGTTTTTTCCGTAGATGTAGTTTCCTTCGGCTTTTTCCACTTCAAAACCCGAAGCGAATTTTGTGGTTTGGGCTTGATATTTAAAAAAATCAGGGGTCATTTTGGTGCTTTGTTTGGCTTTTCAAAATTTTTGTTCATTACATTTTTATTGCTGATTTTACTGCAAATTCTTCTGCCATTTCTTCTATCCGATTTGCAATATTTTCATCTCCGGTTGCTCGTAAATAGGTGTCTCCCAAAGAAATAAAAATCTGGTGAAAAAATTGTTTCATTTCATCCACGGGCATATCTTTTGTCCAAAGATCGATTCTCAATGCTTCTTTTGTATTGCCGTCCCAAACGGAAATCATTGCGGCTTTGGTTTCCTGTTTTTCAATTCCGCCGTCTTGTGCGTTCCAAATTATTTTTTCGGGAATATGGTTTTCATCGAGTTCAACTTCTACGGTAATTTGAGTTTTTCGCATTTTGTTTGATTAGGCTTGAATAATAAAGACTTTTATTGGACAAAATTAATTATTTTTAATTTAGCATATCAATTCCTCCTGCGTGAGAAATACAATTTTTGGATAATCTGCTTACCATAAGCAGGTAGTAATAAACCAAAAAATCTTAACTTCGCAGAATGTTAAAAACATTTTTTACAGCCATAGGCGAATATTTTATTTTGTTGGGAAAGTCCATTCGAAAGCCTCAAAAAATGAGGGTGTTTTGGAAATTGTTCATGCGGGAAATCAACGATTTGGGTGCCAACTCGTTCGGATTGGTGGTTTTCACGTCCATATTTGTGGGAGCCGTGGTTGCAATTCAAATGTTCAATAATTTTGACGCCTCACCGATTCCGATTCCTACAACATTTGTGGGATACGCTACAAAAGCAGTTTTGGTTTTGGAATTTGCACCAACGATTATCAGTTTGATTTTGGCAGGAAAAGTGGGTTCTTACATTGCATCAAGTATAGGAACAATGCGCGTTACGGAACAAATTGATGCATTGGATATTATGGGCGTGAACTCTGCAAATTATTTGATCTTACCGAAAATTATCGCGTGCATTTTATTTAATCCTTTGCTCATCGCCATCAGTATTGTGTTTGGAATTGGCGGTGGTTATATTGCGGGGATTTTAACCGGAAACTGGACGGAAAACGATTATATCATCGGAATACAGATGTATATGCCGAATCTTTTCATTTATTACGCATTTATAAAAACAGTGGTTTTTGCGTTCATCAATGCTACTGTTCCCGCATATTTCGGATATTTCGTAACGGGCGGCGCATTGGAGGTCGGCAGAGCAAGTACACAAGCCGTAGTGTGGACAATGGTTTTCATCATCATTTCCGAACTTGCTTTAACGCAAATGATTTTGAGTTGAGATAATGATAAAGCCCATGATGACCAGGCTAAACGCATTAAAAAATATTAATCTGCCGTCTTTTTTTTAACGCAAAGATTTCTATTTTTTCCGGATTTTTCGAAAACGCAAAGGCATTTTATTTAGCAATGGCTCGCGTTCTTTCAATACATTTTTCCGGTTGCTGAGTAAAACGCCTTTGCGTTTAAAACATTTTTCAGTCCTGAACTTGATTCAGGATTAAAAACTCTTTGCGTTAAAATTATACTTAAATGTTTTGCAATTATTAAATACATTTAATTTATTTATTAAAAATATTTGAAATTTTAATGCATTTAGCCTACATGATGACATACAATGAACAGAAAAATGAACCTTGTCGAAAAGGTTGAAAAATATTTTGCATTATATAAAAAAATATTTGGTATATTTGAAAAATTAATAATAAAAAATTGGTTTATGATATAGAAAAAAGCGTATTGATACGCATATTTTAATCGGAAAAAGCATTTTAGTTTATTCTTCCTCACAAAAAAATTTAGCGATTTTGAAGCAAAGGAGAGATTAAGTTTAAAATGTTCACGTGTAGCGTGGACTTTTACTTATTCTGCCTTTGCAGGTCACGCTAAATACCTTTGTGAGCGGGATACTGAAAAGTACCACGCTTTTTTTATGTGCGTATTTGAAATAAATTTTGGTGCTGACGGCAGAATAGTTCTTGCGGATTTTGCCGAATTGTAAAGCAAGAAAAAAATAATATTTTAATTGAAAAAATTTTAACAAAATGAATAAATCATTATTTATAGGGACAATCGTTTCTTTAAGTTTAGTTTTTTCTTCGTGCCGCGAAGAAAGAATTTCGAGTGAAATACCGGCGGAAAATCCGGTAGTGAATATGGTGAGCAAAGACACCGAAATGAAAACCCAATTTGCGAAAGCATTGGCAAAAGCCTTGAAAGAGCACAAAGAATTGCGGGATTTCATAAAATCTGAAGCATTGAAACAGGTGAACAGAGATTATGATGTGCTTTACCACGTCATTAAAAACAAACCGGTAGTAGCACTTACTGCAATGGGCGGAAACACCATTCACGATTTGCTGTTGCCGTATTTTGAAACCGAAGCACAGTTGCTGGAAATTGAAAGCAGTATGCCGCTATTAACCATTTTTGTACCCGATTTGCCGGAAGATTCTTTCTCCGCCGAAAGTTGGGACACTATGGATGAAATTCCGTATGTTGCGGTACGAACTTATGAAAGCAACGATGTGCCGATTTATACGGCAGAAGGAGAAAACTTTGTTTTGGAAGCACCGTATATTCCTGCATTTCCTGTAGTAGTGGTGAAAGACAATGAAAGGGTATATTCCGACAGAGATTCAAGGTATAACAATTTGGATACCAGAGTTCTTACCGAACCGACCGATGATGTACAACTGCGTTTGGCAGATAATAATTTTGATGCAACCTTAGGTCCCGCCGGCCCGCCGCCGCCGCCTTCCGGCTCTTATCCTCGTTTAGACCCAATACACGTTCAGGCTTATGATGCATATAAAGATTATACGCCCGGCGGTTGGCAAAGGGATTTTATCTATTACGGATTGACGCCTACAAATACTGTAGGAGTAATACACAGAAATTACAAAGAATATATTACATCTTTTAAATTAACCGGAGATCCTCAACTTGCTTATCAGTATATTTCTCAACACGACCAAGATCCTTATCTTGTTCCGCCAATACACACAACAAATCCTTCAACACCATCACAAGCATCAGCGTGGACGGACGGTTTTTTTGAAATCGGATTTTCAGTGAATTACGGTCCGAAAGAATCAAATGTAGATGCAAACGCTATAGGGCATTTTCTTGCTAATCCGGAAGATTTGTTTGATATAACCTATACTAAACAACAGATTCCTGTATATATTCCAAATTTTCCCTTTCCACCGATACTTGTAGGGTATTATTATGTTTACACGCCTCACGTTACAGGTTTGAAAATGATAGATTTCTATAATGACCATACTCAAAAAACAGAAATTGAAACATGGCATTTGAATGAGTTTTCCAATATGTGGAAAATTTCATTTCAAGAAAATGATGTTACCATAACTCATGATGAAACAGTCACGGAAACTAATAAGTATAATACTAACCTTGAGTATAGTACCAGTTGGGAAGACATTGTAAAGATTGGGATAAAATTCGGGGCTTCTCAAGAGTCAACGCAAGGATTTGACTATAAAAGGCACTACGTTACGGGAAGCAATGATTTGGGAAATTCTGTTATAAATTTTGGTGATGATATAGTGGTTCCGGGATATAATTGGTTGGGATTACCTCAATTGAAACCAAGAAAATATAATACCACCGGTAATGTTGAATTTGAAATCCGCCCAAGATTAATATATTAAAAATATGTTCAATATATTTGCACTTGTATTTCAGAGAAATACAAGTGCATTTTAAATTTAGAAAAAAAATGAAAAAAATAATTTCCTTTTTTATAATTTTTAGTTTCTTTTTCGAGGTAATTTCCTGTAATTCAGACGATAGAGATATAGAACCCGAACCGCCTTATGATCCTTTAAGCGTCAATACTTTTGACTTTTATACTAACGGTGAAAAATTGGAACTCCTTAAGTATCGTATAAATGCACATTATTTCTCTTGCGGACAAGAAGATATACATTTATTGGTTACGGCTTATAAAGAGGAAACAGGTACAAGTGTAGAAATTGATTTTCTAATCAATAAATATGGCAAACTAAAACGTTTTGTGATTCACGGACAAGGATATCATCACTATTCGTCTTATTACGCGTCTGATAAATGGCTGAAAATAAAAGACTTGCAAATAGAGCCGGAAAACCAGTACATTAAATTTTCACTTGAAGGAACGGTTTATAGAGATTATGATAATGCGCCGATGGAAATCAGCGGAAACTTTGAAATAAATTTCTTTAGTCCGAGTTCTTGCAGCACCTACAATCAGTATATAAATTTGGATAATGAAACTAAATTTTTAAGCATGGATGTATGGAAACAAACTATTTCCGAGCAAGGGCAAATCATTAATGTAAAATACGAAGCCAACGAACCGGACGGCTGGCAATTTGTATTAAACGGCTTGAAAAAGAATATTTACGAAATGGATTTGGGAACTTATGAATTTGATTTTTCAAGAGAAAACGAGTTTATTGAGTTTAATGAATATATCGGTCCACCCAAAAATTTTATGTTTCCTAATTTGCCGGAAGATTGGCTAAAATACGATACATCCGGAAGTTTTACCATTACCAAACATGAGGTAATAGATGGACACAAAGTTACAAAAGGAACCATAAATTTAAACGCTTACGAAAATGGTGTATTAATAAAATCTTTCCAAAACGCACCTTTCGAACTTTCGGATGATTATTAGGTAGTTGGCTTTTGGCTAATTCTTTAAACAAAACAAATCCTCCAAACTTCGGAGGATTTTTCTTTACACTTTCAACAAAAAAAGATTTTCCTGCAATTTTTACCTCTTGCCCTTTTCCGCAGAAAACCCTATCTTTGAAATCTATGGAAAAAAATATTTCTCAGGACATTCTTTTAAATGCGTTTCGGCAAATGATGCTCGCCAAAGCAATGGCAGATATTTACGAAGAAAACCGAAATATTACAAAATACGTTCACAGCACGTCGCGCGGACACGAGGCGATTCAGTTGGCTACCGCATATCAACTGAAAAAAGAAGATTGGGTTTCGCCGTATTATCGAGACGAAAGTTTGCTTTTGGGAATCGGGTTTGAACCGTATCAACTGATGCTTCAACTTTTGGCTAAAAAAGACGACCCGTTTTCCGGCGGACGTTCCTATTATTCGCATCCGGCGAGTTTAGACGAAGATAAACCGAAAATCATTCATCAAAGTTCGGCAACCGGAATGCAGGCGATTCCGACCACCGGCGTTGCGCAAGGTTTGAAATATATCGAAGAATTTAATCTTAAAAATTTTGAAAACAATCCCGTAGTCGTTTGCAGTATGGGCGATAATTCCGTAACCGAAGGCGAAGTGAGCGAAGCGTTTCAATTTGCGGCTTTGCACCAATTGCCGATTATTTTTTTGGTTCAAGATAATGAATGGGGAATTTCCGTAACCAAAGACGAAGCGCGAACTTGCGATGCCCACGATTTCGCCGCCGGATTTGTCGGTTTGAGCCGAATGAGAATAGACGGAACCGATTTTGTGAAAAGTTTTGAGGGAATGAAAACCGCTTTCGATTTTGTGCGAAACGAAAGAAAACCGATTTTGGTTTGCGCTAAAACGGTTCTCATCGGACATCACACTTCGGGAGTTCGGCGAGAATTTTACAGAGATGAAGCCGATTTGGAAAAACATCGCGCCAAAGATCCGGGAAATATTCTTAGAAAATATCTTTTAAATAATGGTATTGACGAAGAAGAACTTCAAAAAATCACCAAAAAATGCAGGCTCGAAATCGAGGAATCTTTTCAAAAAGCGATTGATGCGGAAGACCCAAGTCCCGAATCTGCAACCCAACATATTTTTGCGACAACGCCGATTACGGAAGAAACCGGAACCCGAATTCCGCCGGAAGCAAAGGAAAAAATCGTGATGGTGGATGCTGCCATTCACGCCATTCAAGAATTGATGAACAAACATCCGGAAGTGGTTTTGTACGGACAAGACGTGGGCGAAAGAATCGGCGGCGTTTTTCGGGAAACCGTTACGCTCGGACAAAAATTCGGGAACAAAAGGGTTTTCAATACAGCAATTCAGGAAGCCTACATCATCGGCTCGACGGTCGGAATGAGCGCAGTCGGTTTGAAACCCATCGTTGAAGTTCAGTTTGCAGATTATATTTATCCCGGTATCAATCAATTAGTTACGGAGATTTCAAAATCCAATTATTTATCTTTCGGAAAATTTCCGGTGAGCAATATCATTCGCGTTCCAATCGGTGCTTACGGTGGCGGCGGACCGTATCACAGCGGAAGTGTGGAAAGTATTTTGGCGAATATTAAAGGCATTAAAATCGCTTATCCGAGCAACGCCGCAGATTTTAAAGGTTTGTTGAAAGCCGCTTTCTACGATCCAAATCCTTGTATTATGTTGGAACACAAAGGTTTGTATTGGAGTAAAGTTCCCGGAACCGAAGATGCCAAAACCATCGAGCCGGCGGAAGATTATATTTTGCCTTTCGGGAAAGCGGAAATCATAAAACGTGCTTCGGAAGACGAGATTTCAAAAGGGCGAACTATGGTGATTATCACTTACGGAATGGGCGTTTATTGGGCAAAAGAAGCCGCACAAAAATTTGGCGAAAACGTAGAAATTATAGATTTGCGCACACTGATTCCTTTGGATGAAAATTTGATTTTCGAGCGCGTAAAACTTCACGGAAAATGTTTGGTTTTAACGGAAGAGCAAATTCAAAATTCCTTCGCGGAAGCCCTTGCTTTCAGGATTTCCAAAGCCTGTTTCAGATTTTTGGATGCGCCGGTGGAAACGCTCGGAGCACTGAATTTGCCTGCCGTTCCCATCAATTTAATTTTAGAAAAAGAAATGCTCCCGAACGCCGAAAAATTGGAACAAAAAATTGAGGAGATTCTTTTAGAGACTATTTAAATACGAGTCATTATTTTTATATTTTCATCTGTTTATATTTTATTTTTTTCAGCGGTCAGATGGAACATTGTACAATCATTGCCTCTGTCATTTTTATTATTTTCAATGGAATCGGCGAATCTTCGATTTCGTTTGTGTGTCAATATTTTGTCATAAGTGTTTCATTGCATATTCAATTGAAATTATACTGAAAAACTAATCTCCCAAATCTGAATAATCTATAGTTTTTAAGCCGAAATCCAAGTATTTTAAATCTTTATTTTTATAATTTTTTGGCGGCTCATATCCCATAAATTCTATTATTTTCGGATAAATTATCGTAGTTTGCGTGGTTTCTTTCACGATTCCTTTGTTTGCGTATTCCTTTGTTTTTGGCGAAAACCAGATGTAAAACGGAACTTTTACGGATTCTTTGGAATCGGTGTGCAGATACTTTCCGTCTATTATTTTCAAACCGTGATCGGCAGCATAAATAAAAACGGCATCTTCATTTTTCAGCGGATTTAAAATTTTGGAAATAATTTTATCGGTGTAGTTGATGCTGCTGTCGTAGCAATTAAACGGATTATTTTCATCAAAAACCTTTTCGGCATCGGGAATTTTGTCGCACGGATTGGGATGGCTGCCTATCAAATGCAAAATGATGAGTTTGTTTTTTTTATTTTTCAGTGCCTGATTGAAAACGGGAATTGCAACCTCGTCATAGCCGTTTACATATTTTATATTTTTGGAATAAGACGCAATTGCCGTTACGGATCCGCTCAAAGTTTGTGTGCTGATCCAATAAGTTTCGTAGCCGTTTTGATTCGCAAAATTGATGATATTGTCTGCCATTTCTTCTTTATTGCTCGTGAATTTTTCGGGTTTTATGGTTGAAAGCATCAACGGAACGCTCAAATTGGTAATTCCGGCAGGCGAAACGGCGTTTTCGTACAACTGCATATTCGGAATTTCTCCGTTTTGAAACATCGTATTTTTGATGGAATAGCCGTAGAGTTGCATGTGTTTCGGAACTACAGATTCGCCGATGAGAAGCACAATCGTATTGATGCCTTTTCCGGTTTTTTCGGCGTTGAGTTTTATTTTATTTTTCTTGATTTTTGCGAGGTCTTTTTGCATTTTTATACCCGCTTCAAAATCATTGTAATGGTACAAAACCGATTTTATCATCGGAGCACCGCCTTTGTTGGAAATATAGTTTTGTTTCAGTTTAAATAAAATCGGAAAAACCACCCACAGCAACGAAAACAGGACGAGAAATTTATTCGCGGGATTTCGGGAAACCGTTTTCACAACATAAATATTAAACGCCCAAAACAATAAACAGATGATAATCGGGACGATAAACATTGTGGACATACTGAGGGCTTCATCCACATTGGAATCTATCACGCTCAAAACCATTCCGCTGTTGAAAGACGAGTGGTAAACGATGCGGCAGATGGCGGAAATCAAAAAATTCAAACTGATGATGAACAACAGAATGTAGGGGAGAAATCTTAAATATTTTTTCCTGTAAAGCATCGAACAAAAAACCAGCAAAGAGGCGTACATAATGCCGTATTCAAACAAATTTCGGACTACGGAAAAATCTTCCATCCTGAAAAATCCCTCGAAAAGATTGCTGTACGAAAAATAAAAACCGGTCAGATACAAAAGCGTAGCCGCGATTAGGAGAAAAAAAGATGTTTTATTTTTAAACATTGTGGTTTGTTTGTTTTTATAATCCAAGTGAAGATAATGAAATTACATTTATTCCGTCTTTTCGGGTGTAACTGATTCCTGTTCCGGTAATGATGTTCAATGATGCCGGCGCAGAAATTTTTGATGTGTCCAAAATAGAGGCAAATTTTGTGAGATTTCCGGCGGCATCGTCAATTTGTCCGGTGCCGAGTTTTATTTCAAAAGCCGCGTATTCACCGGAATATTTTTGAACCACGGCATCAATTTCCAAATTTGTAGAATCGCGATAATGAAATACTTTTGCATCATTTGCTTGTGCATATACGCGGAGATCGTGGGTTACGAGAGATTCAAAAAGGAAACCCGTAAATTTCAAATCGTTGAGAAGCGAATTTTTGTCTGCACCAAGAGCGGCAACGGCAAGCGAAACGTCTGTTAAATGTCGTTTAGGCGTTTTTCTGAGCAACGCGGAAGATCGCAAATGGATATTCCAAGCAGGCTGATTTTCTATAATCATCAATCGTTCCAATGCGTCAAGATAATCGTAAATTGTCGGTCGAGAAATACTTGTATTGTCTTTTTCAAAGATGTCTGTTTCGAGCAAAGTAGTTTCAACGGTTGTAGCAGTATTTCTTGCCAATGAACGCAAAATATTCCTCACTTTCAAAGGATCTCGTTTTATATTTGATACGCGGCTCATATCTACTTCGGCGAGCAAATCAATATAAGCGCGATTCAAATCGCTTGCCTGATAAATATTTCTACCTATCAAAGCGGGAAAACCGCCGATAATGATTTTTTCAACAATAAAATCCAAATCTGTCGGCTCATCATAAATATCAATTTTTCCTCCCTCCAAAAGTGTTTTCAGAGAAATTTTTCCGGTAGAATGTCCGAGTTCCTGCCAACTCATCGTGTGCATATCAAGTGTGGTGAAACGTCCTGCTCCGGAATGTTTTTTTGTATTTTCGTCGGGATTTGCCGAGCCGGTGAGAATAAATTGTGCGGGCAAAGCACGTTTATCAATTTCGTGGCGAATAAGATTCCAAAGTTTCGGTTGTTCTTGCCATTCGTCTATCAAACGCGGTGTTTCACCGATTAACAAACGGTTTGGATCGGTTTCCATCAACAGCGGAACTTGCGGATCAATATCAACTTCTAAAATACTTTTTGCAAATCGTTTTGCAGATTCTGTTTTTCCACACGCTTTGGCACCGCGTATCAATACCGCACCGGACGCTTCCAATTTGCGCTGTAATTGATTATCGCTTATTCTTTTTATATACGCCATATCCTTTTGATTTTCAAAAATATTCTACAAAGATAAAAGATATTTTACAAATTGTAAGGATTTTATTTTACAGATTATTAGAGTTTTACTTTACAAATTGTAAGGATTTTATTTTACAGATTGTAAAAAAAAGAAAATCAGATCATGTTTTATTTATCAGAAAAAAGAGCATAAAGTATTTAAAATCAACCTTTTGTCTATTTTAAGTTTCACCTCGCACCCCGAACCTCGAACCTCGCATCTCGCATCTCGAACCTCGCACCTCGAATCTACCCCACCGTTTTTCTGCCGATAGATTTGTAATAAAATCCGTTCTGTTCCAGGGTTTCCGGCGGATACATATTTCTGCCGTCAAAAATGATTTTGTGTTTCATTTTTTCCGACATCAGTTTGAAATTCGGGTTTTTAAATTCCGACCATTCTGTTGCAATCAGCAGACAATCAGCGTTTTCCAATGCAGAATACATATCTTTTGCATATTCTATTTTCTCGCCCAAAAGTTTTTGCACATTTTTTTCGGCGATGGCATCGTATGCCGTGATTTTTGCGCCCTTTTCCAATAAAATTTTAATGTTGTCGAGCGAAGAAGATTCGCGGATATCATCCGTATTTGCTTTAAAAGCCAAGCCCCAAATTGCAATTTTTTTGTCTTTCAAATCGCCGAAATATTTTTCGATTTCTCGGGATAAAATTACCTTTTGTTCTGCGTTCACATTTTCGGCGGCTTGCAAAATTTTGAAATTAAAATCTTCATCTTTCCCTGATTTTATCAAGGCTTTCACATCTTTCGGGAAACAACTTCCGCCGTATCCGATTCCGGGAAAAAGAAACCGATTCCCGATTCTGTCGTCGCTGCCCATTCCCAAACGCACTTTGTCCACGTCTGCGCCTACTTTTTCGCAATAATTCGCGATTTCGTTCATAAAAGTAATTTTCACGGCAAGGAAAGAATTGGAAGCGTATTTCGTGAGTTCGGAGGATTTTTCATCCATAAAAATAATCGGAATTCCGGTGTTGGTAAACGGCTGATAAATTTTTGCCATAATGTTTTTGGCGTTCTCGGAACTTGCGCCTACGATTACTCTCGCCGGATTCATAGAATCTTCCACCGCAAAACCTTCGCGCAAAAATTCCGGATTGGAAACCACATCGAAAGGAACGTTGGTTTTGGCAGAAATCACTTCCCGAACTTTATCGGCAGTTCCCACAGGAACCGTAGATTTGTTCACCACCACTTTATAATCCGTCATCATTTCGCCGATGTCGTTCGCCACTTTCAAAACGTAAGACAAATCTGCCGAGCCGTCTTCGCCGGGCGGAGTTGGAAGCGCAAGGTAAATCACTTCGCTTTTGTCCAAAGCATCTTTTAAATTTGTGGTAAAAAAAAGGCGTTTTGCTTGTATATTTCGCAAAAACATTTCTTCGAGGTTCGGTTCGTAAATCGGGACGATTCCTTGTTTCATCGACTCTACTTTTTTCTCGTCAATATCCACACAAAACACGGAATTTCCGAGTTCCGCCAAAGTAGTTCCCGTTACCAAACCGACATATCCGGTTCCGACAATCGTAATATTCAAGATTTGAGGTTTTTAAAATCTGTGCAAAGGTAAGGAAAAGGCACAAGAAAAAAAGTAATATTTACCCCGATTTCCAATGAATCAAAAACAAAGAAAATAAACTTAACCTACTGAAATTAATGGGAAAACAGTGTACTTAAACTTACATTTTCTATTAGGATGGATTACGAATTAAAACCCGAAACTATTATCCGTACTTATGATTGAGAAACCAAAAGTAAAAACAAATTATCGATTTCTCAATTACTTCGCTTTTACTTTTACTCCGTTTAATTAAATTTGCTTTAATTTAATTTAAAAATGAATCCCGAACTCGAACTCCAACTCAAAACGCTGCCTTCCGAACCCGGAGTTTACCGCTACTACAATAAAAACGGTGATTTGCTCTACGTCGGGAAAGCCAAAGATTTGAAAAAACGAGTGCTTTCGTATTTCAATAAAAATCTTTCGGGATATCGAATCCAAATTATGGTACGGAAAATTCACCGCTTGGAAACCACGATTGTTCCCAGCGAATATGATGCGCTTCTTTTGGAAAATAATCTCATCAAAGAATATCAGCCGCTCTACAATATTATGATGAAAGACGACAAATCTTTTCCGTGGATTTGCATTAAAAATGAAGCCTTTCCGCGAATTTTCCTCACCAGAAAAATCATAAAAGACGGCTCGGAATACTACGGACCTTACGCCAAAGTGAGACCCGCAAAAATTTTATTGGAAATCATTAAAAACATATACAAAATCCGAACTTGCAACCTAAATCTCGCGCCCGAAAAAATTGCCGAAAAAAAATACAAAGTCTGTTTGGAATATCACATCAAAAATTGCAACGGTGCTTGCGAAGGGTTGGAAACAAAGGAAAACTACGATAAAAATATAGATGCCATTCGCGGAATCATCAAAGGCGATTTTGCTCCGGCGAAAAAATATTTAACGGAAGAAATGCTGCTGTATTCGGGAAAATTGGAGTTTGAAAACGCCCATTTTGTGAAGGAACGTTTGGAGGCGTTGGAAGATTATCAGGCAAAACACACCGTCGTAAATCCGAATATTGACGATGTGGATGTTTTCGGAATGACGAGCGATGAAACCTCGGCTTATGTGAATTTTTTTAAAATCCGAAACGGAAACATCATCCAAAGTTACACCACGGAAATCAAGAAAGTTTTGGCGGAAACCGACGAGGATATTTTGGAAAAAACAATGGTGGAAATTCGCCGAAAATTCAATTCGGATTCTAAAGAAATCCTTCTGCCGTTCCCCATTTCCGTAGAAATTCCGAATATAAAAACTTTTGTTCCGAAAATGGGCGACAAAAAAAGAATCGTGGAACTCTCCGAAAAAAACGCCAAAGAATACCGTTTGGAAAAATTAAAGCAAATTCAAATCATAGATCCGGATCGGCACACGAACAGAATTATGGCGGAAATGCAAAAACTTTTGAGAATGCCTGTGGAACCGCGACATATCGAGGGTTTTGACAATTCCAATATTCAAGGAACCAATCCCGTTTCGGCGTGTGTGGTTTTCAAAGACGGAAAACCGAGCAAAGACGATTATCGAATTTTTCATCCGAAAACGGTGGTCGGTGCCAATGATTTTGCAACGATGGAAGAAGTAATTTTGCGGCGATATTCCCGAATTTTAGAGGAAGACGGCGAACTTCCGCAACTGATTTTAATCGACGGCGGAAAAGGCCAACTTTCGTCTGCCGTAAAAAGTTTGAAATTGCTCGGAATCTACGGGAAAATCACCATTATCGGAATTGCAAAACGCTTGGAAGAACTCTATTTTCCGGAAGATTCGGTTCCGCTTTATTTGGATAAAAAATCCGAAACGCTGAAAATCTTGCAGCGCGTGCGAGACGAAGCCCACAGATTCGGCGTGAAACACCATCAAACCAGAAGAAAAAACGCAACCTTGCAATCCGAATTGGAAGATATTTCCGGCGTTGGCGAAAAAACAGTCGAATTGCTTTTGCAAAAATTAAAATCCGTGAAGCGCATCAAAGAAGCTGAACTCGCGACATTAGAAGAAATCGTCGGGAAAAAGAAAGCCAAAATAATTTGGGAATATTTTGCGGCAGGCTGAGGATTTTGGGCTTTTCGATTCTAAAAAAATCTTTACCTTTGAATCTCGCCATGAACTACACCGCAAAACAACTCGCAGAAATCACCGATTCTGAAGTTTTTGGAAATCCCGAACTTCAAGTAAAAAATATCGCTTTCGACAGCAGGAACATCTATTCTGCGAATAAAACGGCGTTTTTGGCAATCCGAACTTCAAAAAATTCGGGGGAAAAATATATTCCGTCTGCCATTGAAAAAGGAATCGGCATCATTATTTCCGAAAAATATTTCCCTGATTTTGAGAATGTTACACAAATCATCACTAAAAATTCCATAGATTTTTTGCATCGGCTGGCAACGTTTCATCTGCGGCAATTTCCCGACCTGAAAACCATCGGAATTACGGGAAGCAACGGCAAAACCATCGTGAAAGAATGGCTCTACCAAAGTTTGGCAGACGATTTCAAAATCGTGAAAAGCCCGAAAAGTTTCAATTCGCAGTTGGGGCTGCCGCTTTCGCTTCTGCAAATCAATGGAAATCATAATTTGGGAATTTTCGAAGTCGGGATTTCAAAACCCGGCGAAATGGAAAAATTGGAAGGGATTTTTCAGCCGAGAATCGGGGTTTTAACGCACATCGGTTCTGCTCACGCCGCAAATTTTAAAAACGAAGAAGAATTAATTGATGAAAAAATATTGCTGTTTAAAGATTCGGAAAGCATTATTTTTAATGGAGATAATATGTTGGTTTTCAATAAAATAAAACAAAAGTTTTCAGATAAAAACTTGATTTCCTACGGATTGAACCCTTGGAATGATGTTTTCTTGAAATCCGATTGGGGCAACAGAAACATTGACATTACGGTTGATTTTTTTGGTGAAGAAATCTCGTTTCCCGTTCAGCAAAGGGATGAAGCAACGCTGAGCAACGCACTTTGTGTGCTTTCGATTTTGAAGTTTTTCGGTTTTGAAAATCAAAAAGCGGTAGAAAAAATCAATGCGCTGAAATCTGTGGAAATGCGGTTGGAAAGCGTGAACGGCGTTCGCAACAATTTGATTATCAACGATTCTTTTAACCTCGATTTGGATTCTTTGTCCATCGCTTTTCAGTTTATAAAAGAATACAACAAACCGAAAAAAACGCTGATTATCACAGATTTTGTCGAATCTAAAAATCCCGAAGAACTTTATCGCGAAGTCGCCGAACTGACCAACGAACAGCATTTCGACAAAATTATTTTAATCGGCGCGGAAATCACAAAATACGCTCGCCTTTTCAAAACCGAAACTTTTACTTTCGATAATACGGAGCAATTCATTAAAAATCAAATCATTAACCAAATTGAAAACGAATTGGTTCTCTTGAAAGGCGCGAGAAAATTTGAAATCGAAAAAGTAAAAACCGAACTCGAACTCCAAAAACACGACACCGTTTTGGAGGTCAATTTAAACGCAATTCTCCACAACATCAATGTTCATAAGGCTTTGCTGAAACCCGAAACCAAAATGATGGCAATGGTGAAAGCCTATTCCTACGGTTTGGGCGGCTATGAAATTGCGGAGTTTTTACAGCATCATCATATTGATTATCTGGGAGTTGCGTATTCCGATGAAGGCGTAGATTTGCGAAAAAATGGAATCACGGTTCCGATAATGGTGATGAATCCCGAACAACACAGTTACAACGCGATTATCGACTACAATCTCGAGCCTGAAATTTACAGTTTTCGCGTTTTGGAACTTTTTGAGGAACAACTGAAACAAAAAGGATTCAGCGGAAAATATCCCATCCACATCAAATTGGAAACAGGAATGCATCGGCTTGGTTTTCAAGGTTTTGAGATTGACGAACTCGCCCGAAAACTGAAAAATTGCAATGTGGAAGTGAAGTCGGTTTTCAGTCATCTTTCCTCGGCAGACGACGTTTTGGAGCGCGATTATACGTTGAGCCAAATCAAACGTTTCGAGGAAAATTCGGAAAAACTGATTTCGGGTTTAAATTACAAACCGATTCGGCACATTCTCAATTCCTCGGGAATCACGAATTTCGTTGATTATCAATTTGATATGGTGCGAATTGGCATAGGAATGGTCGGCGTTTCGAGCAGTTCCGAGATTAAAAATCAACTTCAAAATGCGGTTTGTTTTAAAACGGTGATTTCGCAGATTTCGGAAATTTCAAGCGGCGATTCTGTGGGCTACAACCGAAAATTTCGAGCCGCCGAAAAAACCTTAATCGCCACAATTCCTGTTGGTTACGCCGACGGCATTCCGAGATTAATCGGAAATAAACGCGGAAATGTAGGCATAAACGGACATTTGGCACCGATTGTCGGGAACGTTTGTATGGATATGATGATGATAGATCTCAGAAATCCGGATGCAAAAGAAGGCGACGAGGTGATTCTTTTCAACTCAAAACCAACGTTGGAAGAGTTTGCAGAATATTGTAAAACAATACCTTACGAAGTTCTAACCTCCATTTCGAGACGCGTGAAACGGATTTATGTGAAGAGTTGAAAAAAAGAATACACAAATCCATTCGTAATTTTTTTTGAAAAAACGTACCTTTGAGATGTAAAAACGTTGTCTATTTTGAGCCTCTTTCAACATACCATTTTAAAAAAGCAAATGGCCGCTAACGCGGGTAAAATCACTATTGCATATAAATTGTATGTTGCTTATTTTCAAGATGTTACTATTCAAGAAAATATCCGAAATTCAAAAGAAGAACAATTTCAAGAAGGATTTTTGCGTGAATTGTTTGTAAAAATATTGGGTTATACACTCAATCCGACTCCAAATTTCAACCTTATTACCGAACAAAAAAATGAAACCAACTCCAAAAAAGCCGATGGCGCAATTTTGGTTAATGGCGAAGTGATTGGCGTGATTGAACTGAAAGATACAAAAACATCCGACCTAAAAAACATTGAAACACAGGCTTTTGGCTATAAAAACAACCACAGAAAAGCCTCGTATGTTGTGATTTCCAATTTTGAGAAATTACGGTTTTACATTGAGAATACGATTGATTTTGTGGAATTTAATCTTTTTACACTCTCGGAAAATGATTTTGCACTGTTGTGGATTTGCTTGGCTTACGAAAATATCGCTGCGAATTTGCCAAAACAACTGAAAAACGAATCGGTAAGCAAAGAAGACCAAATTACTCGCCAACTTTACAAAGATTATTCAAATTTTAAACGCGATTTGTTTGCCGATATGAAAGAGCATAACAAGGGGATTAATCCCCTTGTTGATGTTGGTGTCGATGCCCTTGTTTTATTCAAAAAAACGCAAAAATTGCTCGACCGCTTACTCTTTATTTTCTTTGCCGAAGACGGCGATTTGCTTCCGCCAAATTCCGTTGTAGAAATTATAAAACAATGGGAATTGCTTAAAGATAACGATGCTTATTTTCCACTTTACGAGCGTTTCAAAAAATATTTTGGTTACTTAAACACCGGATACAAAGGCAAAAAACACGATATTTTTGCCTACAACGGCGGACTTTTTGAGCCCGATGAAATACTCGACAATATTGTAGTTTCCGACGAAATTTTGCGTAAACATTCTTTAAAACTTGCCGATTACGATTTCAAAAGTGAAATAGATGTCAATATTCTCGGACATATTTTTGAAAATTCGCTGACTGAGATTGAGGAAATTTCTGCGGAATTAACAAGGGGTTTAAACCCCTTGTTAAACCCCTTGTCAGAGAAAGAGAAAATTTCAAAACGCAAAAAAGATGGCGTTTTCTACACTCCGCGTTACATTACGGCTTATATTGTGGAAAATACAATCGGTAAACTTTGTGCCGACAAAAAAGCAGAACTCGAAATTGACGAACAGGAATATTTTGCTGATAAAAAACGACAAAAAGAAACCAAGAAGAAACTGAACGACAAACTCGAAACTTACCGCTCGTGGCTACTCTCGCTTACTATTTGCGACCCCGCGTGCGGAAGTGGTGCTTTTCTCAACGCCGCGCTTGACTTCCTGATGACAGAGCATAAGTTGATTGACGAGATGACGGCAAAATTGTTGGATAGCAGCATTGTTTTTCCAAATATCGAAAACGCCATTTTGGAAAACAACCTTTACGGCGTGGATATAAACGACGAAAGTGTAGAAATTGCCCGACTTTCGTTGTGGTTGCGAACTGCAAAACCGAACCGAAAACTCAACTCGCTGAGCCACAATATAAAATGTGGAAATTCATTGATTGCACCAACGGCAAGAGGTTTAACAAGGGGTTTAAACCCCTTGTCAGAGGGAATAGAAGAAATCGAAAAAGCCTTCGATTGGCACAAAGAATTTCCGCAAGTGTTTAAACAAAAAGACAAAAAAGCGTTTCACGTTACTACGGCTATTCACGATAGCCGAACTTCACAACGAATGATTGATTACAAAGTGAGAGAGATGCGCGCCAAGTATAACAAGGGGATTAATCCCCTTGCCTATGCAGACCCACAATTTATGACAGAGGAGGATGAAATTATTATTACAAAAACCATTGCCGAAATTGTCAAAGAAGATGGTTTAAATGTGTTGGCATATAATATCTGTCGGGACCATTTGCATATTCTTTTGGTTTGTGAAGAAGAGGAATTAGATAAAATTGTAAAAAAAATAAAAGGTCGAACGGCTCGTGCTTGCAACCAGAACAAGGGGATTAATCCCCTTGTCAAAAAAGAGGGTGAACGTAGTGTGCCATTTTGGACACAAAAATTTGGTTATAAGGAGATTACGAATAATGAGCAACTTTACAACACGATAGAATATATAGAAAACAACCGCATAAAACACGAACTTCCACCGCTTGATCTCTCCGTCTATAACATGGGGATTCATCCCCTTGTCAGTACAATCGAACACGCTTTCCGCCCCGAATATAAAGGCGGCTTTGATGTGGTGATTGGAAATCCGCCGTATGTGAATGCAATTGAATTGAAAAAAACTTATTCGGAAAAAGAATATAATTATCTTAAAGATAACTATTTTACAGCAAAAGGAACAGTAGATTTATATATCTATTTCTTTGAAAGGGGATTATGGCTAATGAATAAAACGGGCTGTTTATCTTACATTACTCCAAATCGTTTTTTGTCTGCGAGTTATGGATTAGCATTGAGAGAATTTATAAAAACTGATTTTTGTTTGTATCAACTAATTGATTATTCAGACAAAAAAGTATTTCCCGATGCCTCAACATATCCTGTAATTACATTTCTAAAAAACAACGAAAATAATTCGTCTTACGAAATTGAATGTGGAAAGTTTGACGAAATAACAAAAGAACTGATTGTTCAAAAAACAAATTCAGATAAACTTTCTTTGATTGACGATTCTATATGGGGATTTCTTTTGAACGATAAGTTACCAATTACACAAAAAGTCATTGCAAAAAGTTGCTCGTTAAAAGAGGTTGGTTTGATAAATGCCACTTCAACGGCAAAAGAAGCAGACGATTATTCTTCTTTAATCAATGAAATAGAAGGTTATAAATTGATAAATACAGGAACAATTGACGATTATTCCAATAATTGGGGAATTTCGTATTTAGTAGATAAAGGCAAAAAATATTTGAACCCATTTTTGCCAAAAGATTCAAATATAATTTCTTCAAATAGACATAAATTATACTCATCTTCAAAAATAATTATCGCTAAAATCGGATTAACTTGTGAATCTTTTTATGATGAATTTGGCGAATATGCCTCA
Organism: Flavobacteriaceae bacterium; assembly: GCA_031277475.1. GTDB lineage: Bacteria > Bacteroidota > Bacteroidia > Flavobacteriales > Weeksellaceae > JAITMJ01. The sequence continues at coordinate 19,664 of JAITMJ010000067.1, read as the reverse complement.
ATCAATACAAATTGCATACACTCTTTCAATAAAGATTTTATGCCTGAATATGTTTTGTGTTGGTTAAATTCCAAATTGTATAATTATACTTTTGAATGTTTGTTTGATGGATTAAGAATGTCGGGCGGATATTTATTGTATTCTGCACCAAATTTGCAAAACACATATATTTATAAAGCACCAAAAGAAATTCAGGAACAATTTGTTCCATTGGCAAAAAATAGGGCAAACTTGTCTGTTAGTTTACAAACCAAACGCCAAAAATTTTTGCGAAGATTGGCAGATAATTTTGCAGGCACTACTAACAAGGGGATTAATCCCCCTGTCATAACCAAAGCACTCGAAACTTTCGACAAATTGGATTTTGCGCAATTCCTTGTCGAATTGAAAAAACCAAACAAGGGGTTTAAACCCCTTGCCTTATCACTTAAACAACAAGATGAATGGGAAGATTATTTTAACGAATATAAAACGGAATGTAACAAACTTTCTGCTGAAATTTCAGCAACGGATAAGGAGATTGATGGGTTGGTTTATGCGTTGTATGGGTTGACGGAGGAGGAGGTTAAAATAATTGAAAAGTAAAATACCACCAAATATATGAAACGAAAACTTGAAGAAACAGAAATCCTGCTTTGCCGTTGTCATAGCAGCGAACATCAAATCTTAGTTCATTACGATGAAGACGATAAAATGATATATTTAAGCATTCATCTTACCCAACGTGGTTTTTGGAGGCGATTAAAATATGGATTAAAATATATTTTCGGTTACCGTTGTAAATATGGACATTGGGACGAATTTATTTTCAATGAAAAGGATGTGGATAAATTGCAGGCAATGGCTGACGCATTAAAAACCATTAAAGAAGAATAATTATGCCCGAATCCCAAAACATAGAATACAAATTTCCGAAGCGGTTATGTAGAATCTTGGGGGCGCGGTGTGGACAAAATGAAAAATCTCTGCCTTGAAGCCAATATTCCCGTTCCTCAATTTTCCTGCAAAGGCAACGATTTTTGGACTGTTTTCCGCAAAGATATATACAATAAAGAAGATTTGAGCAAATTAGGATTGAATGAAAGGCAAATTGACGCCCTATTGTTTTTTAAAGAAAAAGGCGAAATAACAAGTTCGGAATACGCAGCAAAATATAACGTTTCAGATAGAACAGCACGCCGAGATTTGTCCGAATTGACAGAAATAAAATTACTTATAAATGAAGGAGATACTAATCATTCCAAATATATTTTTCCGTGAATGCCCGAAGTTTGTCCGAAGTTTGTCTGAAGTTTCCGAAGATTGAAAAAAATAATGATTTATGCCCGAATCCCAAAACATAGAATACAAAACCGCTTGGCGACTGAAACCGAAATTATCCGCATCCCCAACGTTTTTTTAAACATTCTTTATATTTGCATTTAAGTCTTTGTGGCTAAAAAACAAACCGATGAAACCCCGCCTCTCGTTTTTCGCACTGTTAATTTTCTTTTTTTCACTGAAATCTCAAGTGAAAGACAGTTTGCTTGTGCCGGAACAGCCGAAAATCGGGCTGTCGCTTTCGGGCGGCGGTGCGAAAGGTTTTGCGCACGTCGGGGTTTTGAAAGTGATTGATTCTCTGGGAATTAAAATAGATTATATCGCCGGAACAAGTATGGGAGCGATTGTTGGCGGACTTTACGCTTCGGGATATTCTGCGAAAGAAATCGAAAACGTGATTCTGAAAACCGATTTTTACAACATTCTCGCCAACGAAAAAACACGTCGAGAAACCTCTTTTTTCAGCAAATCTACCGACAAATATCTGCTGACAATTCCGGTGTACGACGGGAAATTCAAGATTATTCCGAAAGCCTTTTCCAAAGGACAAAAAAATATTTACCTCCTGAAAGAACTCTTTAAAAACGTATCAAGCACCAACGATTTTTCCAAACTTCCGATTCCGTTTTTGTGCGTGGCAACCAACCTCGAAAGCGGGAAAACAGAGATTTTTGAAAAAGGCGATTTGGTCAATTCCATTATGGCGAGTTCGGCGTTTCCGTCTTTGCTGGATCCCGTAAAAATCGGTGACAGCCTTTATATTGACGGAGCGGTAACATTAAATTATCCTTCCAAACCGTTGAAAGACAAAGGAATAGATATTGTCATCGGCGTAGATTTGAATCAAGGTTTGGCTTCCGCCGACAATCTGAATTCTTTGATTGACATTCTGAATCAGGTGATAGATTTCGGCATTCAAAAGGAAACCAAAAATCAATATCAATATACGGACATCAATATTCATCCGGATTTGTCGGGTTTATCGGCAACAAGTTATAACGATAAAATAAAAATTTTGGACTCCGGTTTTGTGGCGGCAAAAAAATTCGAGGCAATTCTTTCCCAACTTCCGAAACGAGATTCCACAACGTCTCGATTTTCTAAAAATTTGATTTATTCTAATATTTATAATATTGACAGCCTGCAAGTTACAAACAATTTGATATTTAATAAATCCTACGTTCAAGGAAAATTGGGGCTGAAAATTCCATCCTCGCAAACTTATGCGAACGTCAATAAAATGATCGATAAACTCTACGCCACAAACAACTACAATCTCATCAATTACGACCTGATTTCGCACGACGAAAATTATCTGTTAAAACTTGATGTTCAGGAAGATAACACGCGATTGTTTCTGAAATTCGGATTGCATTACGACGATATTTTCAACACCGGTTTGCTGATAAACATTACCGCAAAACGCTTGCTTTTCAGAAATGCGATTTTTTCTTTTGACGGCGTTGTCGGCGATATGCCGAGATATTATTTCAATTATTTTATTGACAACGGCTATATTCCGGGCTTTGGAATTTACGCTTCCGGAATGCGTGTGGAGTTGGAAGACAGCGATTCCGATGTTTACGAAAACTGGATTTGGTTCCGAAACGACGTTTATATTCAATCGGTTTGGAGAGATAAATACGCCATTGGCGGCGGCTTGAGCCACGATTATTTCGAGAGGCAAACCGGAATTGGGGATTATTACGACGCGAGAAATTATATCAATCCGTACGTTTTTCTGAAAAGCGACACGCAAAACGACAAAGATTTCCCGACGAGAGGTTTTTTTCTGAACGCCGAAGGAAAAATCATAGATTTATTAAACTCCGAAATTGAAAAGAAAACGCTTCAAACAAAAGCGAAAATAGCCGTTCACATCCCGATTTTCAGAAGATTTACATACAGCCTCAATCTTTTTGGCGGGTTCACCATCGGAAATCCGTATCAAAATATTTATTACAAATACGGATTGGGCGGGATGTTCGAGCAAAATCTCGTGAATTTCGCCGATTTTGAAGGCTATAATTTCGGACAAATTTTTTCCGACAATTTATTGACGATGTCCAACCGATTTCGAGTTCGGTTTTACAAGAATTTTTTCGCTACCGGAAGCGTGAATTTTGTCAATTATTTTGACGATTTGAATATGGAAAACGCATTGAGGATAAAAGAAACTTCATTAGGAATCACACTGGGCTACCGCTCGCCTTTCGGACAAATAAAAATAAACTACGGACAATCCGTAAAAAGCAAAAAAGGAATGTTCAACGTGGTTTTGGGGCATTGGTTTTGAGTTGAGTTTTTTTCTTTTGCAGATTGTATCCCATAAAAAACATAACATTTATGGATTATATTCCATAAAAAAACATAACATTTATGGATTATGTTCCATAAAAAACATAACATTTGTGGATTATAAAAATAAAATTTTATAAATTTGCTCCGATTTTTTTATTTAAAACAATGATTAAAAGAGATTTACAAAAAATTTTAGAATCGAATATTAATTCCGGAAAAATCATCATTCTCGTTGGGGCGAGACAAGTGGGGAAAACAACCCTTATTCAGGATATTTTGAAAAACAAAAAAAACGTTTTATTTCTAAATGGTGATGATCCGGCTGTTCGGAGAATTCTTGCAAATATAAACACAGAAGAACTGAAAAATCTTTTGAACGGATATAGTTTTGCTTTCATTGACGAAGCACAAAGAATAGAAAACATCGGCATTACCTTAAAAATTATTGCCGATCAAATAAAAAATATCCAAATTTTTGCAAGCGGTTCCTCTGCTTTTGAAATCAATAATTTGATGCAGGAAAGTCTGACCGGAAGAAAATGGGAATATCTTCTTTTGCCCATTTCGTGGAAAGAATTTGAAGAAAACCAAGGATATCTGAAATCTCAACAACAACTGAATTTGCGCATTGTTTACGGCATGTATCCCGAAGTTATCAATAATTTTGGAAACGAATATGAAATATTAAAACAACTCGCCGAAAGTTATCTTTATAAAGACATTCTAAATTTTTCGGGCATCAGAAAACCTGAAATTTTGGAAAATCTGCTCAAGGCTTTGGCTTATCAAGTCGGCGGCGAAGTGAGTTACAACGAACTTTCCAAACTTCTTTCCGTAGATGTGAAAACCGTAAGCAACTATATTGATTTGTGCGTGCAGAATTATATTATCTTTAAACTGCCGAGTTTTAGCCGAAATTTGAGAAATGAGATAAAAAATAATCAAAAAATATATTTTTGGGACAACGGGATTCGGAACATCATTATTGGAAACCTAAACCACATTGAAACCAGGGAAGATGTGGGGAAACTTTGGGAAAATTTTTTAATTTCCGAAAGATTAAAGAAAATTAACAACGAACTTCTTCTGACAAAATCTTTTTTTTGGCGAACTCGACAGCAGCAGGAAATTGACTATATTGAAGATTTTAACGGAAAAATCTTCGGCTATGAAATTAAGTGGGGTTCTAATTCAAAATTAAAAATTCCGAAGACGTTCACCAATTCTTACAATTCCGATATTCGTTTAATCAACCAAAACAATTTTCGAGATTTTGTAATTTAAAACAATGATACACTTTCATTTTGAAAATATCGAAAAAATTTCTTTTCGTCCGAATATTAAAATTTGGCTGAAGAATTTAATTGTTTCCGAAGGAAAAAAGTTGGGCGAGATTAATTATATTTTTTGTGATGATGAATATTTGCTTAAAATCAATCAAGATTACCTCGAACACGATTATTATACAGACATTATCACTTTTGATTATGTTGACGGGAAAAATATAAGCGGCGATATTTTCGTATCTTTGCCCCGCATTTCCGAGAACGCATCTTTGCTTTCCAAAAATTTCGACGAAGAATTAAGGCGGGTTTTGGCTCACGGCATTCTACATCTCTGCGGATATAAAGACCTTTCGGAAACCGAACAAAAAGAAATGCGAGATAAAGAAGATTTTTATTTAAGCAAATATCAATCCGTTTTGGACAAGGAAAAATAGACATTAAAGCCCTTTCGACAAGGATTTAGCGTCTTTTGTCTTTAATCTTTTTTCTCTTTGTCTAACAAATGTTTCACGTGAAACATCCACATAAAATATTAAAAACATAAACAAAAAAATGATTTCCGAAATATATGATGTTATCGTTGTTGGCGGCGGACACGCCGGCTGTGAAGCGGCGGCAGCAGCGGCAAATCTTGGCTCGAAAACGCTTTTGATAACGATGAATATGCAAACCATCGGACAAATGAGTTGCAATCCGGCAATGGGCGGAATTGCAAAAGGGCAGATTGTTCGAGAAATTGATGCGATGGGCGGTTTTTCGGGAATTGTTGCCGACAAATCCGCAATACAATTTAAAATGCTGAACCGTTCAAAAGGTCCGGCAATGTGGTCGCCGAGAACACAAAACGACAGAATGTCGTTCGCTACAGAATGGAGATTTGCCCTCGAAAACACCCCAAATCTCGACTTTTTTCAAGATATGGTTAAAGGATTAATCGTTGAGAATCATAAAGTTGCGGGCGTGGTTACGGCGATGGGAATTGAAATTAAAGGAAAATCCGTAATTCTGACCAACGGAACTTTTTTGAACGGATTAATTCACGTCGGCGATAAACAATTCGGTGGCGGAAGAATGGGCGAACCGCGCGCTTTCGGAATCACGGAACAGTTGGTTTCTTTGGGTTTTGACGCGGGAAGAATGAAAACCGGAACGCCGCCTCGTGTGGACGGAAGAAGCCTTGATTATTCCAAAATGGAAGAACAAAAAGGCGACGAAAATCCGCAGAAATTCAGTTATTCAGACACACCGAAACTCACGGAACAAAAGAGTTGCCACATCACTTATACGAACGAAAACGTCCACGAAATTTTGCGTTCGGGATTCGACAGAAGTCCGATGTTTAATGGAACCATTCAAAGTATCGGTCCGAGATATTGCCCAAGTATTGAAGATAAAATCAATAGATTTTCGGAGAGAAATCGGCATCAAATTTTTGTAGAGCCGGAAGGTTGGAAAACCATCGAAATCTATGTGAACGGTTTCAGTACATCGCTTCCCGAAGACGTTCAAACAAAGGCAATCAAACAAATTCCGGGTTTTGAAAATGCTAAAATTTTTCGTCCGGGCTACGCGATAGAATACGATTATTTTCCGCCAACGCAACTGAAACACACACTCGAAACAAAACTTATTGAAAACCTGTTTTTTGCCGGACAAATCAACGGAACGACAGGTTATGAAGAAGCCGCAGGACAAGGTTTGATTGCGGGAATTAACGCTCACAACAAAATTTACGAAAAAGAAGAATTTACATTAAACCGAAACGAGGCGTATATCGGCGTTTTGATTGACGATCTCATCACAAAAGGAACTGAAGAACCGTACAGAATGTTCACCTCTCGTGCGGAATTTCGGCTTATTTTGAGGCAAGATAATGCAGACATTCGCTTGACGGAAAAATCGTTTAATTTGGGATTGGCAAAAGAAAATCGAATGAAAAAGGCAGAAGAAAAAATTAAAAAAAGCGAAGAATTAGAATCTTTTCTCGGTGGACTTTCTTTGAAACCCGGAATCATAAACCCGATTCTCGAAGAAAACGAAAGCAATCCTGTGGATCAAGCATATCGCGCTTCGCAATTTTTAACCCGACCGAACATTAATTTGGAGAAACTTTCTAAAATTGAAATCATTGGTGAAAAAGTAAATCAATATTCCGAAGAAATTCGGGAACAAGTGGAAATCAACATCAAATACAAGGGCTACATCGAGAAAGAGCAGGAAAGTGTGGCGAAACAAAACCGAATGGAAAACATAAAAATTCCCGAGAATTTTGACTACACAAAAATATTTTCCCTGTCCTCCGAAGCCAAACAAAAACTGAACAACATAAAACCCAAAACCATCGCACAAGCATCGCGAATCAGTGGTGTTTCTCCAGCAGACATCAATGTTTTATTGGTTTATTTGGGGCGATAATCTAAAATGTTTCACGTGAAACAATAACAGGGTAAATGCGTGAGATTTAATCTCTCATTAAAAAAATAAGATAAAAAATATTTCTTTAATTTTACTAAAATTTTTTAAATTTTAATCTTAATGGAAAAATCACCAATAATTACGATGTTCTTGGTGATTGATGGACAACAATTTTGCGGTATTGAAACTATGCAGTGTGGTTCGTTGGAGAAAAAAATCCGGCTATCAAAGAAACGGTTAACCTACACACGAAGAGAATACTTTATCACCATATTGGTCGGAAAATTCTTGTTTTAATATTTAATTGTGGATATTCAAAAGTATTAATAAAAACCTTGGAAAAAGTCAAAACTAAAATGAAGCAGTTATTATATTTATCAACCATAATTTTTCTACTTTCCTGTTCAAACAAAACAGTAACATCAAACGAAATTTTAGGTAAAGAAATTATCTATCCGGAAAAATCAAACGAAATTCCGCCGGACGGAACTTATCGTTCCGACGTTGCATTTGCGGAATGGGAAGAAAATTCAATGGATGAAAAAGTAACAGTCGTTATAAACGGCGATTTTATTAAAATAATTTATGACGGCGAAATAAAAAAAGGCGAAATCATCGACGAAGGAAAAATCATGAAACACAAAACCGGCGAGTGGATTATCGCCCAAAATTCGTCTGACACTCTATTAGATGAAATCGGAGGTTGCACAGACGGACCCGCAATTATTGATTTTAAAAACAAAAAATATTGGATGTGCTGAAACAAACATTAACTAAACCCTAAAAAACAATGAAACATTTTCTATCCGTCATTTTAATTCTTTTCTTTTCAAAAGGATTTTCGCAAACTCCCGAACGGTTTGACGAGCGCATTATTTCCTTTCATTCCGATATTTTTGTGGACAGAAATTCCGAACTCACGGTTACAGAAAACATCGAAGTTTACAGCAATTCGGAGCAAATTCAAAGAGGAATTTTTCGCGCTTTGCCTTTGGAAAGAAACGTGGACAATAGGAAATTTCGCGTGAAATACGATATTATTTCCATTTCCAAAAACGGAATCGAAGAAAAATATCACACCAAAATTGCCAACGGGTTCTACTATATTTATATCGGAAACGAAAATATTTTCCTTCAACCTGGCAACTACGATTATCAAATAAAATACAAAACCGAAAATCAAATCGGTTTTTTTGAAAAATACGATGAATTGTATTGGAACGTGAATGGATCCCAATGGACTTTCCTGACAGAAAATATTTCGGCAACCGTTCATCTTCCGAAAGGCTCACAAATTATTCAAAATCAATGTTATACAGGAAATTACGGAAGTGCTTCCCAAAATTGCGAATCCAAAATTCTGTCTGAAAACGAGATAGAATGGTCGGCTTCAAATCTTTATTCGAGAGAAAATCTCACGATTGCGGTCGGTTTCAAAAAAGGAATTATGATTCCGCCGCCGCCGCCGAGTTTTATGGAAAAATACGGAATTTTAATCGCCGGATTTCTCGTGTTTCTGTTTTTGTTCGGATATTATTTCGTAACTTGGCAAAAATACGGCGTAGATCCGCAGAAACCAACGGTTTATCCGCAGTTCAATTCGCCGGAAAATCTTTCTCCCGCTTCCATCGGCTACATTAAAACCGAAAGATTTCAAAATAATATGTTGACGGCTTCTCTCGTAAACCTCGCTGTGAAAGGCTTTGTGAAAATTATCGAAACGGAAGAAAAAGGATTTCTCGGGATTTCATCCACAAAAATTTTTACCGTCAAAAAAACGAAAGAACCCGACGAATCTTTGGCAAAAGAAGAAGTCGGATTGATGAATAATCTGTTTTCCGGAGGCAACACAAGCGTGGAATTTAGTGGAGAATACGATTCTAAAATCGAAAAAACCGTCAATTCTTTTCGGGCAAATTTGCAATATCAATACGATAATTTTTTAAACGAAGGCAACAATCGAGTGAAAATTTGGCTTCCATTTCTTTTAATCACCGCGATTTATGCTATCGGATTGCTGTTCAGTTATGCGAAATATCCGGATTTTATTCAAGTTTTTATCGGAATTTTTTTGTACGTGGTTTTAATGATATTTTTTGCGATTATCACTTTCGTAGCCGCAAATTTCCAACTTTCGTGGAAGGTATTTATGTTTTCGGGAATTGCGCTTTTCTTTATCTTAACCAATGTTTTCACGGCTTCAAATTTTTCCGGAATCAGTGAATTGACACTTAATAGAAACTTTGGAATTTGCTATGTTTTTATTGCAGTTTCTGTGCTTTCGCTGATGTTTTATCAATATTTAATCAAACGTCCGTCCGAAGAAAAACTCCGCAAACAATCTTTAATCGAAGGTTTGGAAATGTATATGGGCGCGGCTGAAAATCAATTATTAAAATTTCACAATCCGCCGCAAATGACGCCGAAAATTTTTGAAACATTCCTTCCGTTTGCAATGGTTTTAGGCGTGGACGCGATTTGGGGCAAAAAATTTGAAACGATGTTGAAACAAACTTCCACAAACTATTCCGGCGATTGGTACGCGGGAACCGGAAATTATATGAATTTCTACGCTTTCGGAAGCGCGCTCAATTCCGGTTTGACGCAATCCATACAATCTGCATCCACGCAACCATCGAGTTCCGGAAGCGGTTCCGGCGGCGGTGGATTTTCCGGCGGCGGCGGTGGAGGCGGCGGCGGCGGCGGTTGGTGATTTTTGAAATTGAAATACTTTTGTCTTGTCTCCAAAATTTGACAAATTACTCAAGTTAAATTTCGTCAATCTTGAAAAGTATTAGTAAATTTGTAGAGTTCATTAGACCTTGAATTTGGCTTTTGGCTGAGCAATGTCATCCTGAGCCTGTCGAAGCCTTGAACTTTGAATCTTTGTCTCGTCCTTAAAGCCGAGATGAGCTTTGAATTTTTGAACCTTGAACCTTGAATTTTTAAACTTTGAATTTAAAATGTCTGTATTTAATGATTCCAAAATCGCTTTTGCCGATAAATCCGATGCTCAACTGAAAAAAGCACTCCGAATGTTCAAAATGATTGAAAGCCCGACTTTGACCAAAATCGGAATTTCCATCCTTAATTTTACGGTGCGAAACCGATGTCCTTTCGCTGCCCGAATTGTGAAAAACACGCTGTTCGAACAGTTCGTCGGCGGTGAAACTCGCGAGGAAAGTATGAAAGTCGTCAATCAACTTTTTAAACGTGGTGTCGGAAGTATTTTTGATTATGCCATCGAAGGAAAAGAAGACGAAAAAATGTTCGACCAAACCTGCGATGAAATCAAGAAAAACATAGAATTTGCCGAAGGAAATCCTGCTATTCCGTTTGTGGTTTTCAAACCGACGGGCTTCGGAAGATTGAATCTTTATGCCGATGTTCAAGCCAAAAAAGAATTATCTCCAAACGAAAAAACCGAATGGGAAAATGTGGTGAAACGTTATGAAGAAGTTTGCCGATTGGCGTATGAAAAAAATGTAGTACTGATGATAGATGCGGAAGAAACGTGGATGCAAAATCCTGTGGATGAATTGGTTAACGGAATGATGGAAAAATACAACAAGGAAAAAGCCGTGATTTGGAACACCGTTCAGATGTACAGAACCGAAAGAATGGAATATTTGGAAGAAGATTTGAAACGCGCGAAAGAAAAAAATTATTTTCTCGGCTACAAATTCGTTCGTGGTGCGTATATGGAAAAAGAACGCGAGCGAGCGGAAAAAATGAATTATCCCGACCCGATTCAGCCGAATAAACAAGCAACGGACGATAATTTTAATCATGCAATAGAATTTGTATTGAATAATATCGACCGAATTTCATCGTTTTTCGGGACACACAATGAAGAATCCGTGGAATTTGCGATTGAAAAAATGAAATCCCTGAATTTGGAAAACCGACATCCGCACGTTTATTTCGGGCAACTTTTCGGGATGAGCGACAATATCACGTTTTATCTCGCCGAAAAAAATTACAACGTTACCAAATATTTGCCGTACGGTCCTGTGAAAGATGTGGTGCCGTATCTCACGCGGCGAGCGGAGGAAAATACTTCCGTGTCCGGACAAACCGGTCGTGAACTTTCGATGATTAGAAAAGAATTGAAACGGAGGAAAACGGGGAATTAATTTGGTGAGGAGATAATTAAAAATAGTTATGTTTCAAAATTAGTGATATCGGATTTTAAATTCATAAGTCACTGAAAATCAATTTTTTTTGAAATTGAAACAATTTCAAATTTTATACGAAAATAATTTTTATTCATACAAATACACTTCTTTTTATTTAAAAATATCACTCGTAAAAATTGATTTTTAACATAAAAACACAATATTTTAATTGACATGTTTTCAAAATCCGAATCTAAATCAATTCCAAAAGTTCATCCACTGCATCTTTTCCGCGATTTTTGGCGTAATAAACTTGAAGATCATTATAAAAGTCTTCGCGCGGATAGGTTTCCGGATTTTCTTTGAATTTTCTTAAAAGTTCAGAACCGTATTTTGGTCTCGGTCCCCAAGAATTTTTCACGGAAAAATCTTCGTTCAGAATTAAAACTTTCGGAACGGATTGCGCACCGTCCGTTAAAAATTGATTAATCAACGAAACATCGGAGTCTCTCAAAAAAATTCTCGTTTCAATTCCGGCAGATTCAAAAAACTTTACAACCGCAGGAACTGTAGCACTTGCATCACCACACCAGGGTTCGGAAATAATCAAAATTTTCCCGTGAAATTTTTTGGTCTTTAAAATTTCCAATTGTTTTTCGTCAATTTTAACTGTTTTCAACGTTCTGTTCATTCTTTGCAAACCGAGTTCATAATATTCATTATGCTCATCTTCAGGATTTTGCAATTGTGTTCTGAGTTCGGCTTCTTTTAAATACTCATCAAAAGTGATGGCTGCGTTCCAGTAGTTTTTCATTGTTCTATAATATTCTTATGTTTTGTAAATTCAAAAATTCTAATGAATTATTAAAGTTTTGGCATTTCAATATCAAAGTATTTTTACAAAGTCAATCACCAAAAACCAAAAGTCATTCGCCAACCTATTTCTCAATCGCCAAATCTATCACTTCGTTCATTCGGCTTACATAACTGATTTTCAGGTTTTTAAGATAATCTTTTTTAATTTCTTCCACATCTTTTCGGTTGGCTTCGCAAAGGATTACTTCTTTGATTCCGGCTCTGTTCGCGGCAAGCAATTTTTCTTTAATTCCGCCCACAGGCAATACTTTTCCGCGAAGCGTAATTTCGCCCGTCATCGCCAAATGAGGTTTTATTTTTTTATTCCTGAAGCTCGAAACCATAGAGGTCAGCATCGCAATTCCGGCAGACGGACCGTCTTTCGGAGTGGCACCTTCCGGAACGTGAACGTGGAGGTTTTTCTTTTCCAATTCTTTAGCATCAATGCCGAGTTCTTTATGTTTCGCTTTGATGTATTCCAAAGCGATGGTTGCAGATTCTTTCATCACATTTCCGAGATTTCCGGTGATGCTGAGATTTCCTTTTCCGTTACTGATGATGCTTTCGATAAAGAGAATGTCGCCGCCCACGCTCGTCCACGCCAAACCGGTAACTACACCCGGAACCGACGTGATTTCGGCGAGATTTTTCGGTCGCGGAACACCCAGAATTTCATCAATTTTTTCGATGGAAATTTTGGAATCATACGTTTTTCCGGTCGCAATTTGAAGTGCCGCCCAGCGCGCAATCGAAGCGATGTTTTTTTCCAAACCTCGCACGCCGCTTTCCGAAGTGTGGGCTTCGATGATGTGCTTCAATTCGACATCTCCGAGTTTGAAAGATTTGGAATTTTGTCCGTTTTCGTTTTGTTGTTTTTTGATGAGGTGCCGCTTGGCGATTTCAATTTTTTCTTCCAAAGTATAACCCGCAATTTGTATGATTTCCATTCTGTCCAAAAGCGGCGATTGAATGGTGGAAAGCGAATTGGCGGTAGCGATGAACAGCACTTTGGAAAGATCGTAGCCGATTTCCAAATAGTTGTCGTAGAAAGATGAATTTTGTTCCGGGTCGAGAACTTCCAAAAGCGCGGAACTCGGATCTCCGTGAAAACCATTTCCAACTTTGTCGATTTCGTCTAAAACAATCACCGGATTGGAAGTTCCCGTTTTTTTTATGCTCTGCAAAATTCTTCCTGCCATCGCTCCGATGTAGGTTTTTCGGTGTCCGCGGATTTCGCTTTCATCGTGAAGTCCGCCCAAAGAAATACGCATATATTTTCTGCCGAGTGCATTGGCAACAGATTTTCCGAGAGAAGTTTTTCCCACGCCCGGAGGTCCCACAAAAAGGAGAATCGGGGATTTCATATCTTTTTTCAGTTTCAAAACTGCCAAATGTTCCAAAATTCTTTTCTTAATATCTTCCAAACCGAAGTGGTCTTTATTGAGAATTTTTTCGGCTCTCACAATATCAAAAACATCTTTGGAATACTTTTGCCACGGCAAATCCGTGAAAAAATCCAAATAATTTCTATGAACATTATAATCCGGCGAATTGGGATTTTGGCGTTGAAGTCTTTTGATTTCTTTTTGGAAATAGTCGTCGGTTTCCTTGTTCCATTTTTTATTTTTGGCTTTGGCTAAAAGTTCCTCGACATCGGAAGCCTGACCGTCTCCCAATTCTTCCTGAATGCTTCTAATCTGCTGATTCAGATAATATTCACGCTGATTTTTATCGAGTTCTTTACTGGTTTTTTGATGAATTTTATTTCGGAGTTCGAGTTTTTGAAAATCGTCGAGCATCAATTCATAGCATTTGTCGGCACGGTCTTTAAGATTATTTGCCTCCAAAAGTTTTTGTTTATCGGCATCGGGAAAATTGGAATTGGTACAGATGAAATTCAACAAATCGTCCCGATTGCTCATACTTGTAATGGCGAAACTTGCGGCATTCGGAATCGTGGGATCCAACTGAATAATTTTCAACGCCAAATCTTTGATATTGTCTAAAACGGCTTCGTATTCTTCCTTGTCTTTTGCGGGAAGGTCTGCAAGTTTTTGAACTTTTGCTTTGAAATAAGGTTTGTTTGAAACAAATTCTTCAATTTTAAAACGCGAACTTCCGTGTGCGATTGCCGTTACGTTTCCGTCCGGAAGTTTAATGATTTTCACGATTTTCACGATGGTTCCGATTTCGTTCAAATCCGCATATTTCGGATTTTCTATTTCGGAATTTTTTTGGCTTAAAATTCCCACGAGTTCGCCGTTTCTCTGGGCTTCTTCCAGCAGCAGTTTGCTTTGTTCTCTTCCTGCGGTTATCGGGATGACGACGCTTGGAAACATCACCAGATTTCTGACGGGGAGAATCGGGAAAACGCTTTGTCCGTCGGTTCTTTTTTTATCTTCTTCTTTTTCTGTCAAATCAATTTCTTCTGCCACGATGCTGAAACTTTTGTCCAACAAATCTTCAAAATCTATATCTTCAAATTCAATCATAACGGTAAATATGACATTCTGTCAGTTTTTTATTTGGGTTTTAGGCTTCAGGCAATATGCAATAAGCCAAATGCTTTATTAATTTTTAATTTTTAATTCTTAATTTACAGTAAGCCTATCGTTTATTGCTTATCGCTTAAAACCCAATTCCTGTGCCAGCATTTTTTTTCGGAAAATTTGGCAATTTATTAATTTGAAAATCTCGTCTTTCATATTTTTGACAAAACAAATTTTGATAATGAAATAATCGTAATTTGTAATCTGTACTTCGAATCCCAAAACTCATAACTCGAAATCCCTAAACCTCGCTTAAAAAAAATTTTTCTAATATCCCAAAAATGTGTATTTTCGCAGACTGATTTTAAAGAGATATTTAATAATAATTAAACAATAAAAAAAATGGCAGTTTTAGGAGAAATTAGAAAAAGACCTAAACTTTTGATAGTGGTAATCGCAGTCGCGCTTTTGGCGTTTTTGGTAGATGGAGATACTTTAGACAGATTCTTCGGGAAAAATCCGGGCGTTTTCGGAAAAGTGAATCGCGAAAAAATTACGAGAGAAGAATTTAACGACCAACTTTTGATGCTTCAACAGCAGGCGGAACAGCAAGGTCAGCCTTCTACCGGATTGGAAGAACAGGCGTGGAATATTTTGGTTCGAAGTAAATTAATAAAACAACAATTTGAAAATCTCGGTTTGAAAATGAACGACGATTTCTTTTGGAGCCAAGTTCAATTCGACCCGGCGTTCTCGCAAAATCCCGCTAATTTCGACGAAAAAGGAAATTTTAAATTGCAGGAAATCAAAAAACAAGTCGAGGATTTGCAAAATAGCGGAGATGTAAATACTTACGCTAATTGGCTGAGAACCAGAAGAAATATGGAATACGGAATGATGGCAAGACAGGTTTTTGGAAGCATTGCCGCAGGAATTACCGCCAATAAAAAAGAAGCGGAAGAAATGATAAAACAAAGAGATCAAATGGCAAACATTGATTTCGTGAAAATAGATTACGCCGCTTTCGAGAAAAAAAATCCGGTGAAAGTAACTACTCAAGATCTTGCGGACTACATCAATAAACATCCGCTAAATTTTAAGACAGATGCATCAAGAAATCTCGGAATTGTATATTTTCCGGCAAAAGCAAGTGCTGCCGACGAAGCCGAAACCGAACAAGAACTCAACAAACTTTTGACCGAAGGAACGGACATCGGCGGCGGACAGGAAACTTTTGCGAACACCGCCAACGATTCTCTTTTCGTAACGGCAAATTCGGATATGCCTTTCAATTCGCAATATTTTTCGGCAAATCAACTTCCCGCAGGCGTGAAAGATAAAATCCCAACCGCAAATATCGGTCAGGTTTTTGGTCCGTATAAAGAGCAAAATTTTTATATCGTTACTAAACTTGTAGATAAAAAACCTTCGGATTCCACACTTTCAAGTCATATTTTGATTGCTTATCAAGGTGCGGAACGTTCAACGGCGACCAGAACAAAAGAGCAAGCGAAAAAGATTGCAGACAGTTTGTTGGCAACCATAAAAACCGAGCCTGCAAAATTTATGGACGGTTTGAAACTTTCCGATGAACCGAATGCCGTAGAAAGAGCCGGAAGCGTAGGTTGGACAACGCCGCAATCTCAATTCGCACAAGGCTATTTGAATTTTTTATCTTCCAATGCAAAAGGTTCCGTAGGAATGGCGGAAACACAATTCGGATATCACATCATCAAAGTTGATGATAAAAAATCCGGAACGATGAGTTACAAATTGGCAAACCTTATAAAATCCATAAAAACTTCTGAGAAAACGGAAAACGACGTTGCTACGGCTGCCACAAGATTTATACAGCAAATTGAGAAAAAATCTTTTAACGATTTTTCTAATGTTGCCAAAAAGAGCAATTATCCGTTTTCAAATCCTAAAACGGTGATGAGATTTCAAGGCAAACTTCCGCAAGTGGGAACCGATAAAGACAATGATGTGATTGTTTGGGCTTTCGATAAAAAAAGAAAAAAAGGCGACACCGAAATCTTTACCGTTGAAGGTACCGGCGAAAAAATCGTGGTTTTTCTGAACGGAATCCAAGAAGCAGGAACCGCCGATCCGGAAAGCGTTCGAGAGCAAATAGAACCCATCGTGAAAAATCAACTTTTGGCAAAGAAAATTTCCGAAAAAATATCCTCGGCAAAAGCAACTTCGCTCGACCAAATCGCGAAACTTTTCGCCGCCACAAAAGAATCCGGACAGATTAATTTATTAAATCCGCAAATTGCCGGAGCCATGGAACCGAAAGTTGCAGGTGCCGCTTTCGGAGTTGCAAACAACAAAATTTCCAATCCGGTGGAAGGAATGGCGGGCGTTTATGTGGTTCAAAGAAAATCTATCGACACCAACAAACAGCCGGGAGATGTGAAATCCATTATGGAAACCATGACCCAGCAAAATTCCCAAATGTTCGGACAATACTTTATGAAAAGCCTGCAAGACAACGCAGACATCGAAGATTTCCGAATTGAGGTTTACAATAAAGGACAGCAGTAAAAAGAACTGATATTAAAAATAAGATAATCTTTAAATAATTAATCCATAAATACAACAAAAAAAATGAAAAAACTATTTTTAACATTCGCATTGGGAATTTCTGCAATCATGTTTGCACAGCACGATCATGATCATAATTCTGATGAAAAATCTCAACACGCTCCGCCTTCCGGAAATGCTTTGGTTGGGGATTCTTACGGCGCCGGAGTTCCGGCAAATATTGAGAAAAAAGCGATAACACCGGTAAAACTTGAGAAAAAACTCAAAAAAACAAAAAAACTTGAAAGTGTTTCCGTAAAAGGAAAAGTGGTGGATGTTTGCGACGAAAAAGGTTGTTGGGCAACCATTGACACAGGAAACGGCGAAACTTTTCTTGTAAGAATGAAAGATTATGGATTTTTCGTCCCGACTGCTTTGAAAGGTAAAAATGTGGTGTTAGACGGAACTGCGGAAATAAAAACTATTTCTGTGGACGAACAAAAACATTATGCCGAAGATGCCAAAAAATCCGAACAGGAAATTGCGAAAATTACAGAACCAAAAGATGAAATCAGATTTGTAGCTACGGGAATCAGGGTTGTGGAATAATGACAATTTGTTTTGCTTATTAAGAAAATTAGATGACACAGATTCTACAGATTTACGCGGCAAATATCATTTCTGATATTCAGTGCGTTTTATCCAATACAATCGGTGTTATCTACGTGCTAAATTACTTTTAAGACAGCCTCTTTTTCCATCGGCTTTACCAATTTAAATAGATTTCTAAAGTCTTTATACTTTTAAGTCTGTTTCTAATAATTCAATCTCTCCAAACGAATTTTGTTGAATTTATCTTTTTCGTTGTACTCTCGCAGAAGAATGTAGCCTTCTTTGCCAACGTATGGAAAAGTAACGTATTTGTCTTTCTCGGAAATCTGAACTTGCTCTTGTTTGAATTTGCCGTCAATAAACGTATTGATGAAAAGTTGCCAATTTTTGTCTTTGGTTTCTTGGTCTTTTTGTAAATCTCGATAAAAGAAAACCACATCTTTACCGTCATTCAAATATTGCGAAAAAAGATAATCATCATTCGCAAATTTTGTTTTTTCTTTTTCAAAAACTTTGAGGTCCGTCACTTTAAAATCTTTATCCAAAAAAGCACAATACAAATTTTTGGTTTTCGATGCGCCATCAAATGAGCTCCCGCCCGATTTATATTTTTCCATTAAAATCCCGACGCTTCCGTCTTCCATAAAAAAGAAATCTTTGGTGCGAAGTTCGTACCCGTCGTCTGAAAATTTGTCATTATATGTTAATTTCGGAAGAAAAGGTTTGAAATCGGTTTTGTAGTTAATTGTTTGAACATCCACATTAAAATTGTTTTTATCCACCAGCATTCTTGCAAAACCGACATTATAATCTTTGTCAAAATTTCGCCCGACCATTACGATTTTATCGTCAAAAATTTTGTCATTGTTGAGAGAGTCATAATAATAAGCGTAGGTGCTAGCATAATAGACATAATATTGTGTAATTGCTTCCAAAGTTTCCGGAGATGCTCCCGTAATTTGCTGATTATGAATTTCTTTTCCGGTTTTCATATCTAAAACCAAAAGGCTGAAGGTTCTATTTTTTTTATCGTTCTTTTGAAGAATGCAGAACACATAATTTTCGTTTTTATCTATGAGTTTTAATGATTCATTTATTTTTTTATCGCCGCTCGTGTTGTATTCGTATTTCCAAATTTGGTTTTTGTTTTCATCGAATTTCATCAAAGAATTATTATTGATATAACTTCCGTAATCATTGTATTCCACAACCAAATAACCACCTTCTTTTATTTCCCAAACATAAGATTCATAATTGTAGCCTTTTTCTCTCTTTTCGGTTTTGTTTTCTTTTCTATTTTCTTTCCAGTTTATTGGTTCTATAATTTCATTGAAAATACCATTATCATAATCATAATAAACTTTATTTTTTACAGTATTGGTTTGAGGATCAATCTCTATTGAGCGTGGATAGAAAAAATCTTTTGAGTTTATGGAACCATAAGCCAAACCACTTGGAACGAGAATTATCTTTTTTCGAAAATCAAGATATATGAAATAATCTTTGGCGGTGATATCGCCTTCAAATTCTTTGTTGGCAACGGGATTCAGGTTTTTATCCAAAATCACATATTCAAATTTTTTGGTTTTATCGCCGGATTTTCCGTAGTCGTAAAGTGCGATGTAGCCGTAAAGATTGTCTTTATCATCAAACAGCGCGTTGAATCCCAAGAAATCTCCTTTTGCCAAAGAGTACAAATCTTGCGTCTGACCGGAAGCCAAAACCGCAAAAAACAGTGCGAA
>JAITMJ010000055.1 GCA_031277475.1 Flavobacteriaceae bacterium | reverse complement strand
ACATACACAAATATTTTTTGCACTATTTTCTGCAAGTAAATTCATAAAACCTTAATAATATGTTGCAAATATAATTATTTTTTTTATTGTGCAATTTTTTTATTATATTTTTTTTGTGCGGTAGTTTAAAAAAGCGGTTAACCAAAAAAAACTATGACAATTATAAGAGGTCGGAGGAGGATGCGATACAAAAAATTAAGAAAAAAGGCAACGGTCTCTTTAGGAAAGGCTTGAATTAAATTCAGTACCTGAAACTCAAACCTCGAATCTCAAACCTTAATCCGTATCTTTGCCGCGTGATAAAAATCGGCAATATAGAACTTCCGGAATTTCCGCTTTTGCTCGCACCAATGGAAGATGTGAGCGATCCGCCTTTCCGCAAACTCTGCAAAATGCACGGCGCAGATTTGATGTTTTCGGAATTTATTTCCTCCGAAGGTTTGATTCGCGATGCGATGAAAAGTCGAAAAAAATTAGACATCTTTGATTATGAACGCCCAATCGGAATCCAGATTTTCGGCGGCGATGAGGAAGCGATGGCAATGTCAGCCCGAATAGTGGAAACCGTAAATCCGGATTTGGTGGACATCAATTTCGGTTGTCCTGTGAAAAAAGTGGTTTGCAAAGGTGCCGGTGCGGGTGTTTTGAAAGATGTGGATTTGATGGTTCGATTAACGAAAGCCGTCGTGAAATCTACGCATTTGCCGGTAACCGTAAAAACGCGGTTGGGCTGGGACAGCCACTCCATAAACATTGACGAAACGGCGGAGCGTTTGCAAGATGCAGGAATAAAAGCATTGACGATTCACGCCAGAACGCGAGCGCAAATGTATAAAGGCGAAGCCGATTGGGAACATATTTCGAGAATTAAAAACAATCCGAATATTGAAATTCCGATTTTTGGAAACGGCGACATCAGTAGCCCCGAAAAAGCGTTGGAATATCGCGAAAAATACGATTGCGACGGAATAATGATTGGCAGAGCGGCGATTGGCTATCCATGGATTTTTAATGAAATTAAATATTTTTTCAAAACCGGAAAACACCTTCCGAAACCCAATCTCGAAGAGCGGCTTTTTGCAATCCGACAGCACGCGGAATGGAGTGCAGAATGGAAAGGCGAAAAATTGGGCTTGATAGAAATGAGGCAACATTATGCCAACTATTTTCGCGAAATTCCGCATTTTAAAGAATTTAGGAAAAGGTTTCTGGAAGTAGTTACCTTGCAGGAAATGGACGGCGTGATTGAAGAATTAGCCCATTTGAAAATGAACTAATTCAATAATGATATTTTATTGTTTAAAAACTCTTCTCAATCATTTTTCGGTTTTCATATTCACAAACCGAATGAGAATAGCACCGACAATGAAAAACACAGACATCGCTACGAAAGCATATTGCATATTTCCGCCGGTATTTTGGATAAATGTTCCGAAAATCAACATTCCGAAAATGATTGCGATTTTTTCCAAAACATCATAAAAACTGAAAAATGTGGTGTTTTCCATAGAATTTTGCGGCAAAAGTTTGGAATAGGTGGAGCGAGACATCGCTTGCAAACCGCCCATCACAAGCCCGATTAATCCTACCAAAATATAGAACTGAAGTTGCATATACGGATTGGTATTGTTTAATGAAAACGCCGATGAACAACAGATTATCCAAATAATTACGGCAATGGTAATCACATTTTTGTTCCCGATTTTTTTAGACAATTTGGAAGATAAAAACGCTCCCAAAATCGCCACAATTTGAATGATTAAAACCATAAAAATCAGTTCAAATTTTTCATCTTTTTTGGGGAAAACCACGTTGCTGCCGAAAGGAACCGCCATCAAAAAAATGGTTTGCATTCCGATGCTGTAAAAGAAAAAACTCGACAAGAAAAATTTCAAATTGCGGTTGGAAAAAAGTTTTTTCCCCACGCTGAACAATTCTTCGAAACTTTCTTTGGCAATATCATTGTAGAAACGGAAATTGCTTTTTAAAAGTTTCCAAAAACCGCCTTGATCTTTATGTTTTTCAAAAATATTTTTAGAGTTTAGCAACACCAAACCTTTCGGAAGTTTGTCTTTCACATCGCCGAATTGCGGCAAATGTTTGAACGTGTATTGCGAAAAACCAAACCACCAAGCACCCGTCAAAAGGAAAGTGATTCGGATGAGAATATTTTGTTTTTCGGGATCTTTCGTGATTCCGTAAATCAAAACCAAACAAATAATCAACAAAACCACAGAGCCGATATATCCGTAGATATAGCCTTTCGCGGAAAGCGCATCTTGTTTGTCCGGCGTGGCAATATCCGGCAAAAACGAGTTATAAAAAACCAAACTTCCCCAAAATCCTACGCTTGCCGTAATGCTAAACAACAAACCCAGAAAAATATTGTCCATCCCTGTAAACATCGCCAATCCCATACACGAAGTTGCGCCGAGATAACAGAAAAATTGCATAAAGGATTTTTTATTTCCAATCGTGTCTGCCAAAGACGACAAAAACGGCGAAAGAAAAACCACCAGCAAAAAAGAAAGCGCAAAAGAAAAACTCAAGACAGCCTCCGGTTGGTAGCGGTCTCCGAAAATTTCTATCAAATGCCGAACCGGAATTTCCTGAACTTCGCCGGCGGCTGCTACAAATTCTTTTTTGTTGTATTGCGTGGTGAGAATCGTGTAATAAATCGGGAAAATAGTGGCGGTAACCACCAAAGAATACACAGAATTTGCCCAATCGTAGAACGCCCATGCTTTCGTGATTTTGGGATTATTCTTCGTGTTGGCTTCAGGGTTTGATTGAGTTTCCGGCTCGTGCATACAAAATTATATTTCAACAAAAATAAAAATATTTAGGAATTTGAATTCGGTAATTCCGTCTTTGTTCATGAAACAAATTTTGCATAAGAAGTCAAATCGGGAAAATCCGTGATTTGTATAATTTGTAATTTAAAAGTCTTTTATCTTTGTTCTTTTAATCTAAAAAAAATGAAATTCATCATCCGACTTCTAATCACCGCCGTTGTTGCTTACGGTTTGACACATATTTTGAGTGGCGTTCAAATTAAAGATTTTAAAACCGCTGTTATTTTTGCTACAGCTTTGGCGATTATCAATATCACCGTAAAACCGATTCTCCAACTTTTCGGATTACCGCTCACGATTCTTACATTAGGATTATTTCTGTTGGTTATCAATGCGATTACCATTCTCATCGCCGATTATTTCATAGACGGAATGCACGTTTCCGGATTTTGGCAGGCTTTCATTTTCAGTATTTTACTTTCAGTGATAACATCTCTATTGAACAGTATTCTTATAGAGTCTGATAAAGATTAAATTAGAATATTCAAAGGGATATTTGTAATTCATAAATTTGAAACCAGGCTAAACGCATTAAAAAATGTTAATCCACCGTCTTTTTTTAACGCAAAGATTTCTATTTTTATTCGGGTTTTTCGAAAACGCAAAGGCATTTTATTTAGCAAGGGCTTGTGTTCTCTTAATACGTTTTTCCGGTCGCAGAGTGAAATCTTTGCGTTTAAAATATTTTCAAACCTTTATAAAAATTCTTTGCGTTAAAATTATACCTAAATATTTAGAAAATACTAAACATATTTAATTTATTTATTATGAATATTTAAAATTTTAATGCATTTGACCTGATTTGAAACTCGCCAAATCTCAAAATCTAAAAATTTTCCTTATTTTTGCATCGGCAAGTCCTAAACAACCAGCTCCTGAAAATCCTCCAGGGTGGGAACGCAGCAAAGGTAATCGGTTGTAGCGGTGTGATTTAGGGAGCTTGCCATTTTTTATATATAAATTTAAAAAATTCGTAGTTCCTACTAATCAAATTCCACATAAATTGTTTCGCCGACTGAAATTCCAAAAAGTGTTTTCGCTCCGCTATTTTCACTGCCTTTGTAGATGATGATTTCCAAAAGTCCAGCCTCGTTGAAAATCGCCGAAACTTTGCCGTGAAATTCGTGTTCTTTTTTCCAATCGGTTACAAATTCCGTGTGATAATCATAGATTTTTCGCAAAGTAACATTCCGAAAACGCACCTTGAAGTTTTGAAAATCGGCTTTATTTTTTTCAAAGAAATCTTTAGAAATATTTGAAACCACATTCCCGAAATGGTCGATGTATATTGCTTCGCCCGAGATTATTTTTTGCGTTTTATTGAAAACAGGCGAAATAGAAATGTTCTGTTTTGGCGTTTTGTATTCTTTCCCGATTTCCTCCGGCAAACCGCCGCTTTGAAGATGAACCGCCGCCGGAACAAAAATATCCGTTGAAACGAATTTCGTTTCGCTGTCAAAATCTTTATTCATCGTGATTTCATAAACGGCTTCCGGTTTCGCATCAAAAAAAATCAGGCTCAAAACACCGTTGTCTGCCGCGATGAAATATTGTCCGAAACATTTATAAATAATGGATTTCACGTTTTGGGCGTAAAAACTGTCCACAGAAATGATGTGTACTGTTCCTTTCGGGAAATAGCGAAACGCATTTCTCACGATATAAGACGTTTGCAAAAGATTGTACGGCTGTATTTCGTGGGTGATGTCTACAATTCGGATGTCTTTTTTCAAATTCAAAATACCACCTTTTATTGCGGCAACTTTGTAATCCGTAAGTCCAAAATCCGAAGTAAGTGTAATCATTTTTTATAAACCTCTGCTTTTGCAAAAATAGTTTAAATTTGTGTTGTGTGATTGAATAATATTGAACAATTTTATGAGAATAGTTATCACAATTTTAAAAGTGGTTTTATTTTCTAAATAAAAATAATTTGAATTGAATCTGAAAGCATGAAAATCGAAAAAACGGTAAATATTCTGAATCGGCGAGCGCGCTTTGAATACGAAATTTCAGACGAAATAGAAGCCGGCATCGTATTGACGGGAACAGAAATAAAATCCCTGCGAATGTCCAAAGCGTCTATAGCCGAGGCTTTTTGTCAATTTATTGGCGGCGAATTGTATATTATAAATATGACGATAGACGAATATAAATTGGGAACTTTTTACAATCATAAAACAAAAAGAGAGCGAAAACTTTTGCTCCATAAAAAAGAATTACATAAATTTGAACGAAAATTAAAAGACGCAGGAAAAACCATAATTCCTTTAAAATTGTATATTAATGATAAAGGAAAGGCGAAAATCCGTGTGGCAGTGGGCAAAGGAAAGAAATTGTATGACAAGCGGGAGGCTATAAAAAGCAGGGAAAACAAAAGAAATCTCGACCGGCTTCTAAAGAAAAGTTAAAAAAAACTTAAAAAACTTTGCTCATAAGGAAAATTTGTATTTATTTTGCAATATCAATTATTTAATCATTTAATTCTATGAAAAATCTAAAATTAGGAATTTCAGCTTTGGCGCTTACGATTGCCTCCACTGTATTCGCTCAAACCACAACCAATAAATGGTTGGTCGGAGTAGGTGCACACGGGATGAATCACGTAGCAGCCGGAGGCGGTTTAAGCACATTGTTTGATAATTTGACGGGCAAACCGCTGTGGACAATGAACAACTTCACAGTTACTCCGCCATTATCAAAACTTACCGTTGCAAGAAATTTGAACAAGTACTTAGTAATAGACTGGCAAACTTCTGTGGGCAACGTGGACAACAAGAGAATCGGGATGGATAAAGAATTCTTCCTGATGACAGGTCTTGGTCTTCAATTCAAAATTAACGGGCTTTGGAATGAAGAATCTTGGTTTGATCCGTATATAAGACTTGGCGGTAACTATATGCGCCACGATTATTCGGGAGTTACATTCCCCGTTACGGATGTTTGGGGACAAACGTATAACGGATACTCCAGTGATGAATCTTACACCCAAAGAAGATCAGACACCTTTACTGTTGCCGGTGGAATCGGTTCCAATTTCTGGGTTACCAAAAACTTTGGTATCGGTCTTCAAGGAGATTATGTAGGAACTCCAATAGACAAATCTGATATCGCTAACTTCTGGCAAGCATCAGCATCATTGTTGTTCAGATTTGGTCACGTAGAACCGGTGGAGCAAGACAGAGACGGAGACGGCATTTTGGATAAAGACGACGCTTGTCCGGATGAGGCAGGACCTGTAGAAAACAACGGATGTCCTTGGCCAGATACTGACGGAGACGGCATTTTGGATAAAGACGATAATTGTCCGGAAGTGGCAGGACCTGTAGAAAACAACGGATGTCCTTGGCCTGATACTGATGGAGACGGACTTACGGATAATGTAGACAAATGTCCAAATGAGGCAGGACCAAGAGAAAATAATGGATGCCCATGGCCAGATACAGACGGAGACGGAATCTTGGATAAAGATGATGCATGTCCATATGAAAAAGGTATTTATAATTCTGACCCTACTAAAAACGGTTGTCCTCCAAAAGTAATTATAGACAAAGAGTTTGAATCTATTATGTTTGACTTTAATAAAGCCACCCTTAAACCGGAATCTAATGGCGGTTTGGATAATGCGGCTGATATTATAAAGAGTCTTCCAAATACAAACTTTGTGATTGTTGGTATGACGGATGCTAAAGGTGCTGCCGCTTACAACTTGAACCTATCAAGACAAAGAGCCGCTTCTGTCGTTGCTGCTTTGGAACAAAGAGGTGTAGATCCTAACGTAATTAAATCTATCGGTATCGGTTCGCAAGAAGCTACTCAACCGGCTACCGCTTCTGACGAAGAAAGACAAGTGGACAGAAAAGTTGTGGTGAGAATTATTTCAAGTGTTGAAGAATGGAATAATTATAAGAAAAGTGATCTTCCTGCTCCCAAGAAATCAACCAAAAAGAAAAAATAATTAAAGTTAATTTTTCTAAATATTATAAACAAAACGCTCTCGAAAGAGGGCGTTTTGATTTAGGACAGAAAAATATTAAAGTAACATTTTTAAACATCTTAATACCAATTTTAAAAAATATTTCCTATGAAAAAATTCACATTTTCCTTATTTATTTTAATGGCAATGCAAAACTTTATGAACGCGCAAACAGACGAGGGAATCAACCTCGATTTTATGGACAAAACCGTTCGTCCGCAAAACGATTTCTACAATTTCGTGAACGGAAACTGGATGAAAACCGCACAAATTCCGGCGGATAAAACAAGTTGGGGGGCGTTCAATATTCTCCGCGAAGACGTGGATATGGCTTCTTTGGAGGTTTTAAACAAAATTCTTTCCGAAACTTTTCCCGCAAATTCCGAAGGCGAAAAAATTCAGGCTTTATACAACACTTATTTGGATTGGAACACGAGAAATGCCGAAGGTTTAAACCCGATTAAAGCAGATTTGGCAAAAATTGATGCCATCAATTCCATCGCCGAACTTCAAAAATATTTAATCGAAGCCACACCAAAAGGCGAAAATCCGTTTTATGGTTGGAGAGTGGGCGCAGATATGAAAAACTCCGTGATGAACGCCGTTTATTTGGGCGGTCCGAGTTTGGGATTGGGAAAAGATTATTATCAAAAAATCAACGAAGCGAACACCAAAACTTTAGCGGAATATGAAAAATATATTGCTAAACTTTTAACTTTGTTAAACGATAAAACGCCCGAATCTACCGCAAAAAACATTCTGGATTTCGAGAAAAAACTCGCCAATGATTTGCTGACTTTGGAGCAAGGCAGAGATGCCAATTTGCGCTACAACCCGAAAACCATTGCCGAACTTTCGGATTTGGTGAAAACCGTAAATATTCCCGATTATCTCACAAAAGTTGGCGTGAATACGGACAAAGTGATCATCGGCGAACTGAAATATTACCAAAATATGGATTCTTGGATGACGGCGGAAAATCTGCAACTCCTCAAAGATTATATGAAATTCGATTTTCTGAACGGAAATATGGGAGCTTTAGACCAAAAAACAGACGAAATGCGTTTCGATTTTTATTCCAAATATTTGCAAGGACAAAAAGAACAAAGAGCGATGGACAAACGCGGATTGCAAGTGGTAAACGGCGTTTTGGGCGAGGCTTTCGGGAAATTGTATGTGGAAAAATATTTTCCGCCGGAAGCCAAACAGCAGATGGAAACCTACATTTCCTACATCGTGAAATCTTTTAAAAATCATATAGATAACCTCGATTGGATGTCGCCGGAAACCAAAGTGAAAGCGCAAGAAAAACTTTCAAAATTCGCTGTGAAAATCGCATATCCCGACCAATGGAAAGATTATTCCAAACTTTTGCTGAAACTTCCTTCACAAGGCGGAAATTATTTTGATAATCAAGAAAAAATTGGCGAATGGCAATACCAAAAAAATCTCGATAAAATCGGCAAACCTGTTGATAAAACCGAATGGGGAATGACGCCGCAAACCGTGAACGCATATTACAGTTCGTCTAACAATGAAATTGTTTTTCCTGCCGCGATTCTTCAGCCGCCGTTTTTTAATTTTAAAGCCGATCCTGCGGTGAATTTCGGAGGAATCGGGGCGGTAATCGGACACGAAATTTCTCACGGATTTGACGACAGCGGTTCGAGATTTGACGGAGACGGAAATTTGAATAATTGGTGGACGGATTCCGACCGTAAAAATTTTGACGAAAAAGTGGCTCAACTTGCCGCACAATACGATAAATACGAACCGGTTTCCGGAATTTTTGTGAACGGAAAATTCACGAGCGGAGAAAATATCGGAGATTTGGGCGGCGTTGCCGTAGCCTTTGATGCGCTCGAAATGTATTTGAAAGATCACGGAAATCCGGGAAAAATCAGCGGTTTCACGCAGGAACAAAGATTTTTTATGAGTTGGGCAACCGTTTGGCGAACAAAAGCCACAGAAGAACATATGACGAATCAAGTGAAAACCGATCCACATTCGCCGGGGATTTTCCGCGCCACGGGCCCACTCGTAAATCAAGATTCTTTTTATAACGCATTCGAGATAAAATCCGACGATAAAATGTATGTGGCTCCCGAAAACAGAATTAAAATTTGGTGAGTCGAAGCTTCGACTTTGCTCAGCCCGACAAAATGTGTCAGATTGAGCGAAGTCGAAATTTTACACATTTTGAGATTTCGACAGCCCTTTTCAATTTTTAAAAATGAAAAACATTCTCCTTCTTTCCGATACGCATTCTCATCTTGACGAGAGAATTTTGGAATATTGCAAAGAAGCCGATGAAATCTGGCATTGCGGAGATTTTGGAAATTGGGAAGTGGTGGAAATTTTGGAAAAGTTGAAACCTTTGAAAGGTGTTTATGGAAATATTGACGATGCAAAAATCCGTTTCGCATTTCCTGAAATCTATCGTTTTCGGTGTGAAGATGTGGAAGTTTTGATGATTCATATCGGCGGTTATCCGGGAAAATATTCGCCGCTCGCAAAAAAAGAAATTTCAGAAAATCCGCCGAAACTTTTTATTTCCGGTCATTCCCATATTTTAAAAGCGATGTATGACAAAAAATTTGAACTTTTGCATCTCAATCCGGGTGCTTGCGGAATTTACGGTTGGCACAAAATAAGAACGATGATGCGTTTTAAAATCGCCGGAAAAGAAATTAAAGATTTGGAAATCATTGAATTAGGCAGCAGATCGTAAATTACTGTAATTATATTGCTTACTTTTACCGGATGAAAAAAAATAGAATATAAACCGATGAAAATTCTCGACAGGTATATTATCAAATCCTTTTTCGGACCGTTTTTCTTTATATTCAGCGTTTTGTTTTTCATTTTCGTGGTGAATATTATTTGGATTCGGCTCGCACAATTCACCGGAAAAGGTTTGACGTATTGGGAAATTATGAAACTGATTTCCTACCTCAGCGTAGAAGTGGTGTCGTTGGTTTTGCCGCTCACCATTTTGCTTTCGGCGATTATGACTTTCGGTGATTTTGGCGAACGCTACGAACTCGCCGCAATGAAAGCCGCCGGAATTTCTTTAAACCGAGTGATGATGCCGCTTTTCGGAATTTCAATTCTGTTTTCCGTGATTCTGTTTTTCTTTTCAAACAATGTGAACCCGGATTACAAAAGGAAAGCGAAAAATATGGTCAATAATATTATTTCTACTAGACCCGCGCTGAATTTCACGCCCGGGCAATTCATCAATCAAATTCCGGGATATACCGTGAAATTCGATAAAATACTCGGCGAAAACGGCGAAAATCTCGAAGGTGTTTTCATTCATAAAATGGCGGCGAATTATGAAAACGGGCAAAATGTGGTGTCCAAAACAGGAAAATTTGTACCGGTAGAAAATCCTAACTTCCTGAAATTGATTCTTTTAGACGGATATGTTTTTGAAGAAACCAAAACCGGACAAAACTACAACGAAAGATATCGGCAGCCCGACCAAGCGATAAAATTCGATACTTTGATTTTGCATTTCGACATCGAACAAATTATTAATAAAGCCATCGAACAGGAAAATATTACGGACGATTATTCTTTCCAAACCTACCGCCAACTCAACGAAACCGCCAAACAAACGAGGCAGAGAAATGCGGATTTTTTTAAAACGATTTCCGAAGATTTCATCAGCCAAACCAATGTGCATATTCCCACATTGCAATTCGATAAAAAGAATGAAATAAAGGCGAAACGCTCGATAAAATTAGACACGATAAAACAAGAAAAAAAGAACGAAATCCTATTTTCCGCATACAACGAAATTGAAAATCTGAAACAAAGCCAAGAGAACAGAACGCCCGAAATCAAAGACATTACGAAATATTACGCCAAAGTGGTGATGTATCAGCAGCGGATTATTGCATCCGCGATTTCGTGCATTATTTTTTTCCTAATCGGCTCGAGTTTGGGATCCATCATCCGAAAAGGTGGAATGGGATTTCCGGTGGTGATTGCGATTGTGATTTTCATTATTTTTTACGTTCTGAATTTATCCTTTGAAAATGCGGCTTGGGCAGGAAAAATGAATCCGTATCTTGCGGCTTGGTTTCCGAATATCATTTTGTTTCCGTTCGGAATTTGGCTGACGTATAAAGCACTGACCGATTCGCAACTGTTTGATATTGAAAGATATAAAGCCATTTTAAAACCCATCACCAAAAGATTTACCAAAAATAAAGAACACGCGAGGTATAAATGAGTTTTGATTTAAAGATTTAAAAATTGAAGGATTTAAAGATTGAAAAGAATGGAAAATTATAACGCTGAACTTCCGGAACTCAAATCTCGAAACTCGGATCTCGGATCTCGAAGAAAAAAACTGCTAAAAAAATTCGGAATCGGCGGTATAATTTTCTTTACCATAAAAGGAATCATCTCCTCCGTTTTAATTTATTTTCTCGGGAAAAATTTTTGGGAAGTGATAAAAGGTTGGTTGGATTGAGGTTTAAGATTATGGTAAAAGATGAAAAAACTATTCAAAAAGAAAAATAAACTGAGTGTTTACGAGAGTTTTTGTTTGATACAAAATCTACGGAATCATTCTAAAACTTGAAAAATAAAAACAACGGATAAGTTTCCAAAGATATAAAAAATGTTAATCTGTCGTCTTTTTTTTAACGCAAGTCTCACTATGTTTTATCCTTATTTTTCGAAAACGCAAAGGCATTTTATTTAGTAAGGGCTTGTGTTCTCTAAATGCGTTTTTCCATTTGCGGAATAAAACGACTTTGCGTTTAAAATATTTTCAAACACTTTTAGAAATTCTTTGCATTAAAATTACACTCAAATATTTATAAAACACTAAATAAATTTAATTTATTTGTTATAATGGTTTAAAATTTTAATGCGTCTGACCCGAATCAACACCGAATCCGCTTATCAAAATCCCAAATTTTTCCCTATCTTTGCAGCCAAATTTTTAGACGATCTTTTAAATGAATTTATTTACGGAAGCCGATTTAAGTCCTGAAATCCTCAAGGCTATCGGCGAACTCGGCTTTGTGGAGCCGACTGAAATCCAAAAACAGACTATTCCTTTTATCCAATCGGATATTCGCGATCTCATCGCACTTGCGGCAACAGGAACAGGCAAAACAGCAGCATTTTCGCTTCCGATTTTGGATATGATAGACGACAGCAGTCGTAGAATCCAATTATTGGTGCTTTGCCCGACTCGAGAACTTTGCCTCCAGATCACTAAAGACATCAAAAATTATACGAAATATTTAAAAAATATTAAAGCAACCGCTGTGTACGGCGGCAGCAGCATTACCGAACAAATGCGTTCCCTGAAAGAAAAACCGCAAATTGTGGTCGGAACTCCGGGGCGCGTCATTGATTTAATTAAAAGAAAATCCCTCGATTTTTCTACCATTCATTGGTTGATTTTAGACGAAGCAGACGAAATGCTTTCGATGGGTTTTAAAGATGAATTGGAAACCATCCTCAGCGAAACGCCGGAAAACAAACAAACCTTGCTTTTCTCTGCAACGATGAGCCGCGAGGTGGAAAGAATCTCCAAAAATTATCTCACAAAACCGCATAAAATTTCGATTGGTTCCATTAATGCCGTTAAAAAAAGCATTACCCACGAATTTTACGTCATCGGTTATCGGCAAAAAAAGGAAGCGTTGAAACGATTGATTGACGCCAATCCGAACCAATATTCCATTATTTTTTGCAGAACCAGAATGGAAACCCAAGATGTTGCGGATTTTTTGATGCAAAACGGATTCGCTGCAGACGCGCTTCACGGCGATTTGTCTCAAGCGCAAAGAGATACGGTGATGAAAAAATTCCGTTTGAAAAATATTGATATTCTTGTGGCTACGGACGTTGCGGCACGCGGTTTAGACGTGGATTCTTTGACGCACGTGATTCATTATTCCATTCCGGACGACCCCGAAATTTTTGTTCACCGAAGCGGAAGAACCGGACGAGCAGGAAAAGACGGCATTTCGATGTCTTTGATAAAACCCGAAGAAATGCGGAAACTGAAACAGATAAAATCTGCCACAAAAATTGAAATCATCGAAAAGAAAATCCCGACCGGAAAAGAAATCATCAAAGCGCAAGTGGGCGGCGTTTTCGAGAAATTGTTTACCGAACACGAAGATTTTTTTGAGTTTGACGACAAACTGATTCCCGATTTGTCCGGCTTCACGAAAGAGGAACTCGTGCATCAACTTTTGCAATTTCAACTGAAAGATTTGGCGCTGTATTACCAATCTCGAAACGATATTCAGGAAATGAAAATTTCTAAAGAATCCGACTTCTCGCAAAACCGACGGGAACGCAGACGCGGCGAAAAAAGCCGAGGCGAGCGCGACCGCGGCGGAAAACCGAGAAGAAAAAGCGAAAATATGGTGCGTTTCTTTTTTAATCTCGGCAAGCGAGACCAACTGAAAAAAATAGATATTTTGGACATCGTCAACAAAGCTACCGCAAAATCGAAAAAACGCGCAGACATCGGCGACATCGAGATTATGGACAAGTTCACATTTTTTGAAGTGGATAGAAATTTCAAAGGCGAAATCCTAAACAATCTCCCAAAAATGAAATTCAAAGGCAAAGAAATGCGCGCGGAAGTGGCGGTTGGCTGATGGTGATTGGCTTTTTGCGGATTGCGATTGGCTTAAAATGAAATTCGTGCGGGAGCAGTGAAGAATGATAATATTATTCATAAAGCAAAATATAATGAGTAGTTTGAAAAAAGTTTTTTTACCTATTTTTTTTATTTGTTATATTCTAAATTTCTCTCAAGAAAGAAAAAACGTGGTAGGATTGGAATTATTTGGGCACTCTGAAACTATTTTTTCTGTGAATTATGAGAGATTGTTTTATTCGCAAAATAATAATATTCATTATTCTATAAGAGCGGGGTTTGGTAGAAATCCCGGTTACGATGTGAATGGAAAACCTTTTAAAGGAGTAACATCTATACCAATTGTTTTTAATGTATTATATGGAACAGAACATTTTATACAATTAGGATTGGGATATACGATGCTTTTGAGTGAAAATTTTATAGACACTTCAATAAATCCAAATATCGTATATAAAGAATTTGAGTCAGATTTTTCTTTAGGTTTAGGATATAGACTTATGTTAAATACAGGATTTGTATGCTACGCATATCCAATATTAATGTATAGAGATAATCCACAAAAGAAGTTTGTAATATCATTTGGTGTGGAAATAGGTTATTCATGGTAATGTTCCAAACTGTTAGTTTCCTTTAATCGCCATCGCCGCCGCTGCCGCACAAATTTCGTGTGGACAAAATAACGAGAATAAATAATCAAACAAGTTTTGTAAATTTGCTAAAGATGAAAAATATTAAATTCCAAAGCAAAAATAAATACGATGAATACCATAAAAGAGAAATTACATCAATATATTGATACCGCAGCAGAACGCAAATTGCAGGCTATGTATATTATGTTGGAAGACGAAATAGAATACGAAGAAGATTATGCGGACGAGTTTAAAAATGAATTGGATAAACGCTTTGCTCAATATCAATCAGACGGAATAGCAATAGACGAAAAAGAAGCCAATCAACGAATAGACAATTTAATGCAAAAGTTGAGAAATAAATAATGTACAGCATTGCCTATAATCCCAAAGCATTAGAAGAATATGAGCAAAGCGTTGAATGGTACGCAGAACGAAGCATTCAGGCATCAGAAAATTTTATTATAGAAGTGCAACGATGTATAAAAGCGATAAAAAATAATCCTACGGGTTTCAAGAACAGATACAGAAACTATTATGAAATTACCTTGCAAAAATATCCGTTTGACATTGTGTACATAATAGATACAGAAAAAATAGTTATCGTGTCTGTTTATCATCACAAACGCAATCCCAAAAAGAAATACAGGAAATAAAGCAAAGGCAAAGAAATGCGCGCGGAAGTGGCGGTTGGCTGATGGCGATTGGCGATTGGCTTTTTGCGGATTGCGATTGGCTTAAAATGATGATTACAACGAAAGGATTTTGCGGGAGTGCGGTTTTGTAATCAGTTTTTTGTATATTTGCAGTAGGCAAGTGGGTAGGTTCTGATTGAACTGTTGCCCAAACTCCCTAAAAAAAGTGGGGTATTCGGAGAGATTAAACACCTCAGGCCGAATCTTAATAATCCACATAAAAGTAACATTGCAAAGTGTTACTTTTTTTATTGATACACCGCTCCCGCAAAAATCTTTTCCTGCGGTCATCATTTTAAAAACTAAAATCCTTCAAATCTCGGAGATTTTTTTTGTGTAAAAAACTTGCATAAATGTTGTCTAAATCGTTAACTTTGGCTCGGAAAATTTTATGAACACGAAAGCAAATAATATCACAACCCTTAACGAAATTCTCGATAAAAAATACGGCAAACGAGGCGCAAAAAAAAGAGAACAATGGGAACAAGAATTTGAAACTTTCCAATTGGGCGTTTTGCTCGAAGAAGCAAGAGCCAAACTCGGAATGACGCAAGCAGAACTCGCCGAAAAATGCGGAACAAACAAATCCTACATTTCGCGCATCGAAAATAACGCAAGCGATATCAGACTTTCAACATTGATGAAAATCATCCGAACCGGATTCGGCGGACACTTGAAACTCACGCTACAACTTTGATTTGGCGATTGGCTTAAAATGAAATTCGTGCGGGAGTTTTTTTTTATTGATATACAATTATTTCCTCACTTTTGAATATTGATAAAGATTTATGAACGCCATCAGACAATTTGTAGAAGTCCGAGACCATTCTTTTAATGTTTCGCTTCCTAAAGATTTTAACGCTAAAAATGTAGAAATTATCATCATTCCCAATGATGACGAAGTAACTTTTGAACTTTCCAAAGAACAGAAAAATATTCTTGACCTTCAAGACGGATTAGATATTTCCGAATATCAGGATGGTGATGAATTTTTGGCACAAATAAAAAAAGAATATGAACTTTAAAGTATGGATTTCTCCGATTGCCAAAGACAATGTAAGAGAAGCGACGAACTATTACAAAAAAGAAATATCCCTAAAAGTTGCCCAAAATTTTCTGAAAGACTACGAACTACCATACAAAAAATCAAGCAAAATCCTTTCGTGTGGTACAATAAAAAAATTAAATTGTGGGATAAATAAGCGAAATTTACAAACTTGTCAGAAAACTATGGTTCGTGGCGATACAAATCATTTTTTGTTCAAGTCAAACACATTAAAATAATTCCATTTTCATAATCATTTAAAATATATCTTACATTTTTGATGGAATTATACCTTATTTCAAGGCTTGGAAACTCGGCTATAAATTTAAAAATTTGCCTCATTCTCTTTTATCTTTAGATACAAAATATCAGATTTTTTACTTATGCGGATATTCAGTTTAATTTTTGACGTATTATTTTGTCTTTTCTCTTTTGTCCCAAAGTCTATCTCAATAATTCAATCTTTCCAAACGAATTTTGTTGAATTTATCTTTTTCGTTGTATTCTCGCAGAAGAATATAGCCTTCTTTGCCAACGTATGGAAAAGTAACGTATTTGTCTTTTTCGGAAATCTGAACTTGCTCTTGCTTGAATTTCCCGTCAATAAACGTATTGATGAAAAGTTGCCAATTTTTGTCTTTGGTTTTTGTGTCTTTCTGCAAATCTCGATAAAAGAACACCACATCTTTGCCGTCGTTTAGATATTGTGAAAAAAGATAATCGTCGTTTGCATAAGCGTATTTTGTTTTTTCTTTTTCAAAAACTTTGATGTCCGTCACTTTAAAATCTTTATCCAAAAAAGCGCAATACAAGTCTTTGGTTTCCGATGCATATCCTTTGTTTTTATATTTTTCCATCAAAATCCCGATGCTTCCGTCTTCCATAAAAAAGAAATCTTTGGTTCGAAGAATATATCCGTCTGAAAATTCGTAACTGTTTTTCTTCAATTTTGGAAGGAAGGGTTTAAAATCTTTTTCGTATTCAATGGTTTTAAAATCTACATTGAAATTGGTTTTATTCACAATCATTCTCACCAAACCAATATCATCGGTTCCTTGAAAATTTCGGGCAATTATTACGATTTTATCATCAAAAATTTTACTGTTGTCCAAATCTTCACTCTCATAATCTGCATAACTGTAAAAATGCGTAATATTCCACAGAGTTTCAGACCTAAAATCGGTAACCGGCGTGCTTGAAACCTGTTTTCCGGTTTTCATATCCAAAACCAAAATCCAAAAGTTGAACGTATTATCATTTTTATTATACCTTTGAAAAGTGCAGAAAATATAATTTTCATTTTTGTCAATGATTTTCAGTTCTTCCTTTATTTTTTTATCGCCGCTCGTGTTGTATTGAAATTTCCAAATTTGGTTTTTGTTTTCATCGTATTTCATCAAAGCATTATTGTTGATATAATTTCCATAATCATCATATTCAATCACAAGATAGCCGCCTTCTTTTATTTCAAAAACATAAGATTCATAATTATAGCCTTTTTCTTTCCTTTCGGCTTTGTCATCATAATAAGTTTTCCCGCCTTCCGGTTCCGTAGTTTCATTAAAAATACCATGATCATAATCATAATAAATTTTATATTTTATGGTATTGGTCTGTAAATCAATTTCCATCGGACGAGGATGAAAGAAATCTTTGTTTTTTATTAAAGAAAGATCGAAATCTCTCGGAGCCAAAATTATTTTTTTTCGAAAATCCATATATGGATAATAATTCCAGACCGTAATATCGCCTTCAAATTCTTTGTTGGCAACGGGATTCAGGTTTTTATCCAAAATCACATATTCAAATTTTTTGGTTTTGTCGCCGGATTTTCCGTAGCCGTAGAGTGAAATATAGCCGTAAAGATTGTCTTTATCATCAAACAGCGCGTTGAATCCCAAGAAATCTCCTTTTGCCAAAGAGTACAAATCTTGCGTCTGACCGGAAGCCAAAACCGCAAAAAACAGTGCGAA
>JAITMJ010000011.1 GCA_031277475.1 Flavobacteriaceae bacterium | reverse complement strand
GATTAATTATTAAGCAAATTCAAAATTTTTTTTCGACAATTTTCTGTAATTATGCTTGTAATTTTACAACAAAAATAATCATATTTATTTCTTGGTAAATAATTGCAGGAAAAAGGACTATTTTTGTAAGGCTGATATCAGCAGTCGGAGATCCGACGACAAAAAGCCTCTTTCAAAGAGAACTTTATCAACTTACAGAAAAATGTCTAATAAACACATCATAATCTTATTTTTCAATCGAACTCAGGTTATAAAGCAAACAGTATAATTTCAAATTTCAAATCAAAACAATACACACATATTTATATATGAATACAAAAAAAACAGGAATCATCGGTGCCGGAACTATGGGAATCGGAATTGCGCAAGTGGCGGCAACCAACGGCTGCGAGGTTTTTTTGTATGATGCCAACGCCGAACAAACAGAAAAATCTTTGCAAAATTTAGAAAGCGTTTTACAAAAATCCGCGGCAAAAGGAAAAATTTCTTTCGAGGAAGCGGAACATATTTTCAATAGGATAAAATTTTGCACAGAACTCAAAGATTTGAAAGACTGCGAACTCGTCATCGAAGCCGCCGTTGAAAACAAAGACATCAAAACCAAAATCTTCGCAGAATTGGAGCATTATGTTTCCGAAACTTGCATCATCGCTTCGAACACATCTTCCATTTCCATCACTTCGCTTTCGGCAAATTTGAAAAATCCGGAACGTTTTTTGGGAATTCATTTTTTCAATCCGGCACCGCTGATGCCTTTGGTGGAAGTGATTCCCGGACTTTTAACGAAGGAAAATTTAGCCCGAGAAATTTACGATTTAATGAAATCTTGGAACAAAATTCCCGTAATCGCAAAAGATATTCCGGGTTTTATTGTGAATCGAATTGCGCGTCCGTTTTACGGCGAAGCGTTGAGAATTGTCGAAGAAAATCTCGCAACACCGCAAGAAGTGGACGATGCGATGAAAACTTTCGGCAATTTTAAAATGGGACCGTTTGAACTGATGGATTTAATAGGTATTGATGTGAATTTTGCGGTTACCACAACCATTTACAAAGATTATTTTTACGATTCGAAATACAAACCGAGCCTTCTTCAACAGCGGATGTGCGAAGCAAAACTTCTCGGCAGAAAAACCGGAAAAGGATTTTATGATTATTCCCAAGAGGTTCGAGATACGGGGTTCGGGATTCGAGATAATGAAACTGAAATTAAAACTGAAGAAATCATTAATGAAAAAGAAACCGAAAGCGTTGAAAATCAAGTTGAATTAAACGAGAATCAAGAAACTAACACTTTCTCGTCTTCAAGGACGAGACATAGTGTGGCAAGCCAAAAGCCATCTGCCAAAAGCCAAAAGCAAAAGGTTTTTCACAGAATTATTTCGATGCTCATCAACGAAGCGGTGGAAGCGAAACGTTTGAATATTGCGTCCGATGAAGATATCGAACTTGCGATGCAAAAAGGCGTGAATTATCCGAAAGGTCTTTTGAATTGGGGAAAAGAACTCGGTTTTGATTTTGTTTCCAAAACGTTGCAAAATCTTTACGATGAATATAGGGAAGAAAGATACCGACAAAGCCCGCTGTTGCGGAAAATGTAACGATTAATATTGATTTAAAAATTTAAAGATTAAATAAAATTAAAATGACTCCGAAACAAATCGCAGAATATATGCTCAATCAAGACGAATTTTCAAAATGGATGAAGATTCGTTTGGTAGAAGTTCGGGAAAAATATTGCCTCATCGAAATGCCGGTTCGCAAAGAAATGTTGAACGGATTAAAAACCGTTCACGGCGGAATTGTGTTTGCGTTTGCAGATTCTGCGCTGGCGTTTTCTTCCAACAATACCAACGATGCGTCTGTAGCATTGAGTTGCCTAATCAATTTCACGACCGCTGTTCGAGACGGCGATGTTCTTTTTGCGGAAAGTATTTTGGTTTCGGAAACCCGAAAAACAGGAATTTATGATATTTCCATTAAAAATAAAAACCAAGAATTGATGGCTGCTTTTCGAGGAACGGTTTATAAAATCGGGAAAAAAGTTACGGAATTGTGAGTTGCGGTTGGCAGATGGCGATTGGCTTTTTGCAAAACAAATAATTTAATTTATCTTATTTTCAAATTTTCAAATTACCTCATTAAATTTCGTGCCTGCGACTGGACTCGAACCAGCATATCCGTAGGAAACCACCCCCTCAAGATGGCGTGTTTACCAATTTCACCACACAGGCAAAAAAAATCCGTTTTGCCTTTTTAGGAAAATACGGAACTTTTGTAACCCGGCTGGGATTCGAACCCAGGACCCATACATTAAAAGTGTATTGCTCTACCAGCTGAGCTACCGAGTCGTTTGATTACCTCGTTTTTAAGGCGGTGCAAAGATAAGGCTTTTTTTTTATTCACAAAAATTTTTCAAATTTGCCGAAAATAAGAACGATGTTAATCTCCTTGCTCGGATATATGGGAAGCGGTAAATCGCACATTTCCAAAATGTTGAGCCAAAAAATCGGGTTCGATTTAATGGATTTGGATACAGAAATCGCCAAAAAAATCGGAATGTCCGTTCTTGAAATCTTTGAAAAAAAAGGGGAAATCTTTTTCAGAAAAGAAGAACGAGAAGTTTTGGAAAACCTTTTAAACACAACAGAAAATACGGTTATCAGTTTGGGCGGCGGAACTCCGGCTTACTTCAATAATATGGAGATCATCAACGAAAAATCCGAAAGTATTTTTTTGAGAACTTCCGTAAAAACCCTGTCCGAAAGACTTTTAAAACAAAAAAATCGGCGACCGCTCATCTCCAAAATTTCCGATGAAAATCTTCCCGAATTTATCGCAAAACATCTGTTTGAAAGAAATCCGTTTTACAACAAAGCGAAAATCACCATCAATTCCGATGACAAAACCGCTGAACAAATTTGTGAGGAAATTGCAAGTCGGTTAAAAATTATCAATTAATCCCAAACATCGCTCCAATCGGCTTCACCGGAAGTTGAGATAAAATCATCCATCTCGCGGCGATCTTTTTTGGTCGGTCGTCCCTCGCCTTTAATTCTGTAATAATCTTGCGAAAGTTTCCTCATTTTCAAAATTTCGTATTGTTGAGGATCGGTGATGTCTTCCGCATAAGTGGAAACCAACTTCGCCGCTACCCTACTTTTCGGGAGTTCGAGAACTTTTATTTTGTAATCAATTTGATTTTTGCGGATTTTTATCGAGTCTCCAATTTTGATTTCTTTTGAAGATTTCACAGGGTTTTCATTTACAGACACTCTGTTTTTCTTGATTTCATCGGCAGCAGTGCTTCGCGTTTTATAGAAGCGAATACTCCACAAAAATTTGTCTATTCTCATAATTTATTTATAAATTTGCCCAATGTTTTAGCAATATTAATAATAATTGAAAAATGAAAAAAATATTTTTATACCTGTTTGTCGGTGCATTGGCGGTTTCTTCTTGTAGAAAAGATGACGATATACCCGCACCTGAACCCGAACCCGAACTCCAAGTACAAAATTCTTACGACGATTCCGCAGCCGTTAATTTTCTGAAAGAACATTATTTCGATGAAAGAGGCAACATAAAAACAT
Source organism: Flavobacteriaceae bacterium (assembly GCA_031277475.1). Taxonomy (GTDB): domain Bacteria; phylum Bacteroidota; class Bacteroidia; order Flavobacteriales; family Weeksellaceae; genus JAITMJ01. The sequence continues at coordinate 25,163 of JAITMJ010000011.1, read as the reverse complement.
TCAGCGAAACCGATTCTTTGGACGACGACAATACCAGACTTTTCGATTTGGAACACACCACATTGCCTTCCGGCGTAATCTATATCATAAGAGACAGCGTGCAACCCGATCCCGGAAAAACCATTGCGGAAACCGACAGTCTGAAAATTATGATGAACGCGATGAGTTATATTGCGAGCAAAGCAAGCGACGGAAGAATTATTTTTTCTGCCGGATTTTCTTTGGCAAATACCATCACTGAGGGAGGTGGTGTTCCGATAGTTGACCCACTGTATTATTACATCAGAAGTGAAAAATTGAACGAATTTAATGAATTAAACGAGACCGATTTCGAACGAGATTTTTTTGAAATCGAAGGATTTCGGGAAGGTTTGCTGAATTTTAAGTCTTTTGATTTGCCGGACGATGCGAATTATAATCTTCAAGGCATCATCATCGTTCCGTCCAGAGCCGCGTATGGAAGAGATGAAAACATATATGGAAACGTGTATAGAAACCGAAGTTTCATTTTTAATTTCCAACTTTACAACGCTTATTTGGGAACACCTTGAAGCGGCAGGCTTTTTTTGGGCGGCGGCAGCTAACGCAGATTTTACGGTTGCACACAAATAGATAGAAATATTGAAAATAGGAATATCCAATAAAATATCGGGGAAAATTTTCCCCGATAATTTTTGAAGATCTGTTCACTCGTCTAAAAGACATTTATTATTATCTAAAAAACGAGACAATATTTTTTGTATCAATTCTCCTGTCTCGGAGGTCTTGGAATGAGGACTTTTCGGGAGAGTTTCATTTTTCGGCGGTTGTCGTAGCCCATAAATTTCACTTCCACTTCATCGCCTTCGTTGTACGGAACTTTGTCTAATCGCCGCCATTCTATTTCGGAAATGTGCAGAAGTCCGTCTGTTCCTTTGGAAAGTTGAACAAAAGCACCGAAATCCATCACCTTCACCACTTTTCCTTTGTAAACTTCGCCAACTACCGGCACGAAAGCAATCTCGTTGATTTTCGTAACCGCATTGTTGATTTTTTCTCTGTCGGTTCCCGCAATTTCAATGCGCCCGATTTCACCTACTTCTTCAATAGAAATCACCGTATCCGTATCTTTCTGCATTTGTTGAATGATTTTTCCGCCCGGTCCGATAACCGCACCGATGAAATCTTTCGGAATTTCCATAATTACCATTTTCGGAGCGTGTGGTTTCACGTCCGGTCTCGGCTGATCAAGAGATTTCATCATTTCGCCGAGAATGTGCAATCTTCCTTCTTTCGCTTGCATCAATGCTTGTTCCATAATGTCCATCGACAAACCTTGAATTTTAATATCCATTTGGCAAGCCGTGATTCCTTCGGAAGTTCCGGTAACTTTAAAATCCATATCTCCGAGATGATCTTCGTCTCCGAGAATGTCCGAAAGCACCGTCCATTTTCCGGATTTTTCGTCTGTAATCAAGCCCATCGCAATTCCGGAAACCGGTTTTGAAATTTGGATTCCGGCATCCATTAACGCTAAAGTTCCGGCGCAAACCGTTGCCATTGAGGACGAACCGTTGGATTCCAAAATATCGGAAACTATTCTGATGGTATATGGATTTTCGGGTGGAACTACGGCTGCTAATGCGCGTTGTGCGAGATTTCCGTGTCCCACTTCTCTTCGCGAAGTTCCTCTCAAAGGTCTTGCTTCGCCGGTGGAAAATGGCGGGAAATTGTAATGTAAAAAGAATTTTTCGTCGTGTTGCGTGATGACACTGTCGATTAAATTGGCATCTTTAATGGAACCTAAAGTTACCGCGGTTAAAGATTGAGTTTCGCCTCGTGTGAAAACTGCCGAGCCGTGTGCGCCGGGCAAATAATCCACTTCGCACCAAATCGGACGAATGGTTTTGGAATCTCTGCCGTCTAAACGGATTTTATCTTCCAGAATCATTTGCCTCATCGCTTCTTTTTCTACGTCGTGATAATATATTTTTGCAAAAGGCGTAACGCGTTCCAATTCTTCCTCGTTATCAGCATATTGAGCGAGAAATTCTTCCAAAACCGCTTTGAATTTTTCTCCGCGTTCTTCTTTGTTGGACGGCGTTTTTGCCACTTCATACACTTTGTCGTAGGTTTCTTTCCAAACTTTTTCACGAATTTCTTCGTCGTGTTCCTCGTGGCTGTATTCTCTTTTCGGTAAAGATTTTCCGACTTTTTCCGCCAATCTTTCCTGTGCCGCAATCTGAACTTTAATTTCTTCGTGAGCGTATTGAATCGCCTCGAGCATTTCCTGTTCGGAGATTTCTTTCATTTCGCCTTCCACCATCACGATGGAATCTTTTGTAGCACCGACCATAATATCAATATCGGCTCTTTGCAGATTTTCATAACTCGGATTTATGGAAAGTTCGCCGTCAATTCTCACCACTCGAACTTCGGACATCGGTCCGTTAAAAGGAATATCGGTAACGGCAATAGCCGCAGACGCTGCCAAACCTGCCATTGCTTCGGGCAGCACGTTTTTATCATAAGAAATTAGGGAAATCATCACCTGAATTTCTGCGTGAAAATCTTCGGGAAAAAGCGGACGAAGCACTCTGTCCACCAAACGCATTGTCAGGACTTCATCGTCCGAAGGTTTGGTTTCTCTCCTAAAAAAATTTCCGGGAATTCTTCCACCGGAATAAAATTTTTCTCTGTAATCTACGGTAAGCGGTAAAAAATCCACTCCCGGATTGGCTTCTCTGTTGGCTACAACCGTTGCTAAAAGCATCGTTCCGCCACATTTTACGACTACGGATCCGTCTGCCTGTTTTGCAAGTTTGCCCGATTCAATCGTAATTTCTCTACCGTCTTTCAAGACGATAGTTTCTTTAATTGCTTGTGGTACATTCATAAAAAATGGTCTTTAGTGTTCCGTATTGAACACGTTAAAATATTTAAACTCTTTAAATTTTCGTGTGCAAAGGTAATGATTATTTTAAATTCAAAGTTCAACCCTTCGACTTCGCTCAGGGTGACAATTAATTCAAAGTTCAGGGTTCAAAGTTCAATCATTAAGCCAAAAGCAAGAAGCCAATCGCCAAAAGCCAAGTTCAGGGTTCAATGTTTAAAATTTATAAAAAAGAAACATTTATCTGTTATTCCACATCAAAAAAAATCTTAACATTATAATAAAATTTGTTAAAATGAGTTTATAAAAATAATCGGTCGTTTTATAAAATTTAGAATTATTTAGTGATCTATATGAAAGATTTGAGAACAAGAATATATGACGGTGATAATGTTATGAACATCACCGATATTCGCTATTTGCCGCGTTGGACGGTTCTTTTGATTGACATTATCATCTTGATTTTGTCCACCGGTGCGTCATTTTTGATTTACAATAAAATCAACAGAATCATTATCAACGGACAATATCACTTGGATGCTTATCAAATCACCGCGATGATTGTTTCGCTGAACGTTTTCTTTATGTTTATTTTCAGAACTTATGCGGGAATTATTCGGCATTCCACATTTATAGATTTGTTCAAACTTTTGCTCGCAAGCACTTGCACCATTCTCGTTTCATATGCTGTAAATACACTGATTTTAATGTCTTCCGGAATAAAACTGATGCCGAATTTGCTGTTGGTCGTTTATTTCACGGTTTCCTTTATGGTGCTTTTTCTTTTCAGATTTTTGGTAAAAGAATTTTTTCAAGTTTTAAAAGAATACAGAAGGAGTTCTTCAAAGAAAAGAATCTTGGTTTTGGGGATTGACGAGCAATCCGTTGCCATTGCCAGAGCCATTTTGGACAGCCCGAATCTGCCTTTTCAAGTCGTGGGCTTTTTGACCCAAAGATTTGATTCCAAACATTTGAAAATATTGGGAAAACCGATTTTTTTCAGAGATAAAATAGAGAACAACACCAAAGAAACGCTTGGAATAGACGGCGTAATCATCAATAAAGATTCGATGTCCAGAGAGGAAATGAATTTTTGGGTGAATTTGTTTTTAGAGAAAAATTTGCAAATTTTAAAATCGCCTTCCGTTCAGAAATTGCGCGAAAGCGATATGAATTTTTCGATAAAAAATTTGCAGATTGACGACCTTCTGAACCGAAAACCCATTAAAATTGAAAATCACGAAATCCGAAAAGGAATCACCGGAAAAAATATTTTGATCACCGGAGGCGCAGGTTCCATCGGAAGCGAAATCGTGCGGCAAGTTGCGAAACTTAATCCGTCTCTCGTTGTGGTTTTAGATCAAGCGGAAACACCGCTTTACGACCTCGACTTGGAAATGAAAGAAAGTTTTCCGAATGTGAATTTCAAATTTATGATGATAGACATCACAAATTATGAACGCCTCGAACAGATTTTTGAGAGGTATCGTTTTTCGATGGTTTACCACGCTGCTGCCTACAAACACGTTCCTTTGGTTGAGGAAAATCCGCACGAAGCCATCATTACCAATATTTTCGGAAGCAAAAACGTGGCACTTCTTTCCAATATGCACAAAGTGGATCGTTTTGTGATGGTTTCCACGGACAAAGCCGTGAATCCGACTAATGTGATGGGTGCTACAAAAAGAGTGGCGGAACTTTATGTGCAATCTCTGCAAAATCTCGAAGGCAACAAAACCAAATTCATCACCACGCGTTTTGGAAATGTTTTGGGATCAAACGGTTCCGTGATTCCATTATTTAAAAAACAAATCGAAACCGGAGGTCCGATTACGATTACACATCCGGAAATCACCCGGTATTTTATGACGATTCAGGAAGCCTGCGAACTTGTGTTGCAAGCCGGAGCAATGGGAATCGGCGGCGAAGTTTTCGTGTTTGATATGGGCGAACCGATAAAAATTATAGATTTAGCAAAAAGAATGATTAAACTTTCGGGATTTGAACCGGATATGGACATCAAAATCATCTATTCCGGATTGAGACCGGGCGAAAAACTCTACGAAGAACTCTTGACAGACAGTTCCAAAAATTTGCCTACACATCACGAAAAAATACTGATTTCCAAAGACAACGCGATGAATTATACCAAAATAAACCGTTTGGTAAATCAACTGATAGATGCCACTTCTCGAGATGAAAAATTTGAGGTGGTTCGTATTCTTAAAGGCATCGTTCCCGAATTTAAAAGCAACAATTCCGTTTATGAAGTTTTAGACTAATCAAAGTCTTTATTTTCTTATATTTGCAAACTCAAAAATTGACTATGAACAAAAAATATATATTTCTGCTTGCGGTTTTGTCGGTGTTTTTTTCGTGTGGAACCCGAGAGAGCCAATTGGATTACATGAAAAATATAGAAAATCTGGCAATAGAAACATCACAGCAAACTAATAAAAATACTTTACAACCCGGTGATCAACTGATGATATCCGTTGCCGCGGAAGATATGGAAGTTACAGCGCCGTTTAATCAAAATCCCAGATCGAGTGAACTTTCGGCGTATTCTAATGGGCGTACCAATATTCTTCAACAAAATCAAGTTTCCGTTTCCGGACCGATGTACACCATTGATACCAACGGAAATATTGATTTCCCTATTTTAGGACAAATCAACACTACCGGAAAAACTTTGGAAGATTTGAAAAAAGAACTTCAAAACGGCATTTTAGTTTATGTGAAAAACCCGACGGTGAATGTTCGGCTTACGAATTACAGAATTTCGATTTTGGGAGAAGTTCAAAATCCCGGATATTTTACGATACCCGGTGGTGAAATTACATTCTTGGAAGCCCTTGCAATGTCCGGTGATTTGACCATGAACGGAAAGCGTGAAAATATACTGATTGTAAGAAATGAAGATGGAAAAATATCCAAAGGCTATGTCAATCTCCAAGATGCAGATTTTATAAATTCCCCGTATTATAAATTGAAACAAAACGACGTGATCTACGTTTCTCCAAACAAAAGCAAAGAGAGACAGGCAAAACAAAATCCGAATTTGGGCATCATTATGTCTGCGGTTTCTGTGGGCATCAGTGCCGTGGCGATTGTAGTTACTTTAATAAATAAAAATTAATCTTGTAAATGAGCAATTTAAACGAAGAGAATACAAGCACTCAAGAAACCAATATTGTTGATATCATAAAGCCGTATTTCAAAAAATGGTATTGGTATGCAGTTTGCGTTTTGCTTGTGCTGGCAATGGCGTTTTTTTATATAAAAACTACGACACCTATTTACAATGTAAAAACCAGTATTCTCGTAAAAGAGGATAAAAAAGGACCTTCCGGCGGAGAATTTGCAATACTTCAAGATTTAGCGGGATTGAGCGGTTTGGGCGCTGAAGGAGGCGTGGACAATGAAGTGGAAATTCTAAAATCTCGAAAACTGATGACGGACGTTGTGAATAGTTTGCACCTCACGACAAATATTTATTCCAAAGAAGGTTTTTCCGAAAGAGAACTGTATAAAGACACATCGCCCATCATCATTCAAGTGATTTCCGAAAAACCTAATACAGATACGCCTAAAGAACGAATTAATTTGAAAATTGACGGCAACAATATTGAACTCTCTTCCGAGGAATTAAAAACAATTAAAACCGCTTTCAACAAAACCGTAAGTTTGCCCTATGCTAATTTGATGTTTTTAAAAAATCCAAAATTCAACAAGTTGAAAACAGGAGAATTGGGAGAACTCTCGTTTTCATATACTGCTGTGGAAGATGCCATTATTGGCTATGGAAAAATGTTGAAAGCGGATAGAATAAACAGAGATGTTACTGTAGTAGAACTGGGCATAAACCATTCTAATATAGACAAAGCAAAAGATATTTTGGACAAACTTGTAGCGGTTTATAATCAGGATGCCGTAGATGATAAAAATTACGAGTCTAAAAAAACCGCAGAATTTATTGATGAAAGAATAGAGTTGATTTCCAAAGAGTTAGGAAGTGTAGAAGACGAAAAAGAGAGATTTAAGAAAACCAATGACATCACCGATATAGAAACCGAAGCCAAATTGACCCTTGAAAGCGAAGCTGGAGCGAGAGTAAAACAAATAGAAATCGAAGCACAATTGGATTTGAACAATGCGCTCATCAATTACGTTTCAAAACAAGGCAATGCAGAACTTTTGCCTGCAATCGGACTTGAAAATGCAGAAGCAAACAGCAATATTGACGCATACAACCAACTCGTGCTGGCAAGAAATCAAAAATTGGAAAATGCTACGCCTCAAAACCCGATAATTATTGATTTGAACAGACAAATCTCATCAATGCGCGAATCTGTTTTGGAAAGTTTAAAGAAAAATAAAGAGGGATTGGAATATGCAAAAAGTTGGTATGTAGGCGAACAAAACAAAGTGCAAGCCAGAATGTCTAAAATTCCTTTGCAGGAAAAAATGTACCGAAACATCGAAAGACAACAAACCATAAAAGAGACACTCTATATATTATTACTTCAAAAAAGAGAAGAAAATGCAATTTCTCTCGCCATTACGGCAAGTAAAGCCAAAGTGGTGGATTATGCTTATGCAGATCCCAAACCGGTAGCACCACGCAAAATGATAACTTTGGCAGGCGCATTATTGCTGGGACTTTTAATTCCGACCGGTTTAATTTACTTGTTGTTATTATTAGATAATAAAATTAAAGGCAAAAAAGAATTGGAAAAACTGACAGTGATTCCGATTCTTGCAGAAATTCCGAAATTAGAAAGAGGTGCAGACGAATTGGTGAGACAAAACGATTTCACCGGAATGGCAGAAGCATTCAGAATTTTGGTAACCAATCTCAATTTCACACTTCCCGTAAAAGAAAAAGGACAAGTTCTGTATATCACCTCTACTATAAAAGGCGAAGGAAAAACATTCATTTCCGTGAATCTTGCGCTCACTTTAGCAAAACCGGGAAGAAGAGTAATCGTCATCGGCGCAGATGTCAGAAATCCACAACTTCAGCGTTATGACGTTTCCAAGAAAAATACAGCAGGACTTTCCGAATTCCTTCACGATGATTCCGTGAAATTAAGCAACATCATCCACAAAACGCCTTTCAATGGAGATTGCGACGTGATTTATTCCGGAACCATTCCTCCAAATCCTACCGAACTTTTGAGCAACGGAAGAATTGAAATGCTGCTGCACGAATTGGAAGATTTGTATGATTTCATCATTCTCGATACCGCTCCGCTATTGCTTGTGGCAGACACTGTTCTAATTTCCAAATTTGCAGATGCCACGATTTATGTAGCAAGATCTCAATACACCGAAAAAAGCCTCATAGAATTTGCAAACAGAACCGTTCGAGACAAAAAAATAACTAACGCATCAATGGTATTAAATGATGTGAGTAAAGAAAATCTCGGCTACGGAAATAAATACGGCTACGGTTATGGTGCGGAAAGTCATAAAGGATTTTTCGAAAAATTGAAAGAAAAATTAGGTTTATAAAAATTTAATAATGGCGGAGAAAATAGCGCTCATCACAGGAATTACCGGACAAGACGGATCTTTTCTCACTGTTCACAAAAAAAATGAAACTGAAATACATTCTCCTGCTTTCGGCATTTTTTCTTCTAAATTGCAAGAAAGATAAAAAAGCAAAAACCGAAACTTATTATCAAGGAAATATGACGATTTTGACGGACGATTCCTTTAAAAGCGTAACCGAAGCATTGGCAGACGGATATATGATCAATTATCCCGAAGCCAAACTGAACGTAGAAACCAAAAAAGAAGATTTGGCGTTTTTGGATTTGCTCAGCGGAAAATCTAAAATCATCGTGATGTCCCGAGAACTCTCTGAACCGGAAATCGAGGAATACAACAAGCAAATAAAATCTAAATTCATTCCCGCAAAATTCGCGGCAGATGCGGTGGTTTTCATCGTTCCGAAAAATTCGCCAAAAGAAAGTATTTCGATGGAAGAAATAAAAGCGGGTTTAAATTCCGATGAAAAACCGTTTATTTTTGACGGTGCCAATTCCGGCAATTTGAATTTCGTAGCCCAAAAAATCGGACAAAAACCTGCGGATTTAAAATTTTCCGTGATTCCGGGAAACGAAAACGTGATTCGCGAACTCGACAAATATCCCGATAAAATCGGCGTTATCGGTTTGAATACCATCAGCCGCCCGTACGATAAAAAATCCGAAGAACTCAGAAATATAGTGAAAATTCTTCCGGTTGAAGAACTCGGCACTACCTACGAAATCTCTTATGAAAATTTAAGATCGATGAAATATCCCTTTACCCGAGTGCTTTATTTCGTGGCAAATGAAGGCGGTTTCAATCTCGCAAGCGGATTTATAAGATTTTCGTGTACGCAAATCGGGCAAAAAATCGTTCAAAAAGAAGGACTTCAACCGTATAATATTTATAAGCGGGAAGTTCAAATGCGTTAATAAATCATAATTAATCATAAATTTTTGGAATAAAAAAAATCATTTTTGTATTATTGCGTTTCTTTTGTAGAATCCCCCTGTCCCCTCCTCCCCCGGACCCCTCCGAAGGAGGGGAGAAAATGAGGGGAAATTCGGAAAGTTATACTTTGACAAAGTTCTAAATCTTTGTCAAAGTTGTTAAATTAAATTAAAGTTGAACATTGAAAAAATAAATTTTTTATCAAAATGAAGATCAGTAAGAAAATTGTATTGAGTGCATCCGTAAGTTTAGTGTCTGCATTTACATTTGCGCAAACGCTTGAAGAAGGAATTATAAATATCGACAGCCACAAATACGCAAAAGCGAAACAAATTTTTTCGGATATGGTAGCAAAAACGCCTTCCGCCGAAAATTATTTTTATTTGGGAAATGCCTATTTAACCCAAAACGAACCGAATTTCACGGCAGCCGCAGAAAATTTTAACCAAGGTTTGGCTTTGGATAAAAAAAGTTTTCTGAACAGAATCGGTTTGGCGAGCGTCAAATTAGGAAAAGGCGATAAATCCGGAATTGCGGACATCCAAAACATCGTAACCGAATCCAAATCAAAAGATGCGGAAGTGCTCTTTCGGGCAGGCGAAGCATTGACGATTTTTGAAAAAACAAACAACCCCGATTTGGCGGTAGATTTCATTACCAAAGCCATTGAAAAAGTGAAAGGCGGAGTTCCGGCGTATTATTACTATTCGCTTGGAGATGCTTACAGATTGAAAATTTCCACAGCGCCTCAAGTTGCCGGTGCCGCGATGAGTGCTTATGACAACGCGCTTCCAATCGCAAAAAACAAAGCATCGGTTTACACCAGAATGGGAACTCTGTGGATGGCTGCACAAAAATGGGAATTGGCGCAGGAAAATATTAACAAAGCCATTCAAGCGGCTCCAACTTACGCTCCGGCTTACAAAGCAAGAGCAGCGTATAATATTCGGTATCAAGAAAATGCGGCGGCAACACAAGACTTGTTGAATTACGCAAAATATGCAGACGAAGATCCCGAAACCCAATTGGAAATCTCGAAATTGTTTTTTACGAATGAAGATTATGCCAATTCCAAAAGCACTTTGGATAAAATTTTCGATAAAGTTCAAGACCCGATAAAATACAAATTGCGTTCATATATTCAATATTCGGAAGGCGATTATGCCGATGCAAAAGAGAGTATGAACACGTTTATTTCCCAAGCCGATAAATCCAGAGTTTTGGCTGCGGATCAGGGATTGCTCGGATTAATCGCTGCCGGATTGGCAAAAGATGAAGCCGACGAAGCGAAAAAATCTGCATTGATAGCGGAATCTCAAGCCAAACTTATGATTGCAAAAAATGCAAAAGACCAGACGTTGAATTGGGATGATGAACTTGCGAAGATTGTTGGCGGTATTACGGAAGATGCGGTAAAAACCGGTCCGACGAGTGAAGCCATCACAAATTTGAATAAAAAAGTAATTGAGAATCCAAAAGATACGGATGCTTTGTTCCAATTGGCAATCGAATATCAAAACGTGGAAAACTGGAACGGTGCCGTTCTTACATGGAAAAAAATGGAAAATCTTTTACCCGATTGGGCTCCGGCGTATTACAGCGAAGGCTATGCACTTCAGAGAGCCGGAAACAACGAAATGGCGAAAACAGCTTATGAAAAATTTATTTCAGTCGTGAAGCCCGAAGAAGTTGCAGCCAACAAAGATACTTTGGCTTATGCTTATTTCGCTGTCGCTTATTTGGAAAAAGATACGAATATAGAAAAAGCAAAACTATACGTTGCAAAATCCCTTGAACTGAACCCGACTTATGAAGATGCTGTAAATCTTAATCAGCAGTTGAGCCAGTAAAATCCTCTTTTATTTTTAGGAATAAACGGCAAGACGTATCGTTTTGTTAACTTCGCAAGTAAGTAATTTGTATTTCTGTAATATATTGATTATCAATTATTTTTTGAAAGAATTAAATCGATTCACTGATAAAAAAGAAAAACGCAGGCAACAAACTGCGTTTTTTTGATGATTACTCGTGAATGCAGATACATTTGCTATCTGATTTTTGCTTTCACTTCCTTCGCTTCTGCCGTAATTTCGGGGAAATCTGTGTAGTTTTCGAGGATTTGGTCGCAGATGTAGCTCGCTTGATAGTTGTCTTTCAAAGCCAAATAATTTTTCGCCATCAGAACTAAAGATTTCGCACCCCAATATTCTTCGGACGCATAATTGTTCGCCAATTTGAAAATGGTTTCGTTGGAAGTTTTGTAGGCTTTTGCTTTGTTTTGGTAAAAGGCTTTCGCGAAAAGTGCTTCGGCAGCCACTTCTGTGTTTGCGGATTTTTCCAAAGCGGTATATGCGGTTTGCGCATCTTTGTCTTTTCCGTTGTTCATCAGGCTTCGCGCTTTTATCACTTTCGCACTTTCCAGAACGGCATTGGAATTTTTGGAATTTGAAATCACTGCGTCTGCATATTTTTCGGCTTTTGAAAAGTTCTTTTCATCGGCGAAAATCTCCATCAATTCGAGGTTTGCGAAGTTTTTAATATTCGCGGTTTGTGAAGTTGCAAGATTTTCGAGATAGGGTTTGGCTTCGGAAATTTTATTTTGTTCGAGATAAATTTGTGCGATTCTGGTTTGCGCATCTTCCTGATAATCATTTTGTACATCGGCGATTTCGTGCAAAATCAAAAGTGCTTTTTCGGAATTTTTGGTTTGAAAACAACTTTCGCCCAATTCATATTGAGCCTGATAAAATCCATCGCCGGTCGGGTTTTGAGCCAAATATTTTTCATAAAGCGGAATGGCGGATTTGTAATCTTTTTTGGCATAAAAATTCTTCGCGGAAGTCAGATTGATTTCATCAATATCCGAAGCGTCGAGGTTTACGCCGAGATTGTCTGCAAAAGATTGATAGCCCGAAACATCGCCGTTTTTCACGAAAATCGGGCGAGCGGCTTGAACAATTTTGGAAGCGTAAGCCGTATTTTTGTATTGATTTCCAAGAGATTTCAGTTCGGAAAACGCCTTGTCGTTTTGGTTGGAATCAATAAAATTTTGAGCGTGATAAATCTGCGCATTGGCAATCAAATCTTTGTCGGAACTCGTTTTTATCACTTTTGAAAAATATTCGTTTGAAGCATTAAAATCCTCTTGAGCGGCGTAGGCAACGGCAATTTCATAGTTGGCATCGTCAGCGTATTCGGAATCGGGATATTTGGAAATCAGGTTTTTTAGATTTGAAATTTTCGCTTCCGTATCGCCTTTAAAACCGAGAGCCATCGCTTTTTGAAACAAAGTATAATCGTTTGCATTTTCGGTTTTTTCATAAATGGAAATCGCTTCATTCAGTTGATTATCAGCATAATAAATATCCGCCAAACGCAATTCGGCATCGTTTTTAAATTCGGGTTTCGGATTTTTTAAATAGTTTTGAAAATAGGGTTTCGCCGCATCAAATTTTTTGGATTTAAAATAGGCATAGCCCAAATCGTAGTTTAGTTGCTGTTTTTCCGGAAAATCGGAATCCAAAAGTTTTTCGTATCGCACGATTGCAGACGGATAATTTTCTTTTTGATAATACGTTTGAGCCAGCCAATACAGTGCTCTCGGCGAGATTTCTTTGTTTTCGTCAATTTTTAAACTCCTCAAAAAATATTTTTCCGCTTCGTCGAAATTACCTTTGTTAAATTCCTCCGTTCCCAGCAAAAATGAAACTTCTTGATCAATTTTATCAATTTCGGACGAAGTGGCGGCGAGGTCGTCAATCGCGTTGAGCGTTTCCCGATAATTTCCCGAATAAAGATAAGATTTCACCAAAAGCGATTTCATTTCCGGTGTTTTTTCGCCGTTCGGATATTGCGAAATATAATTTTGAATCACTTTCGGCGCGGCTTCAAACGGATTTCCGATGTCGTAACTGAGTTTTGCGTATTGCTCGTGCGCCAATTTTCGCACATTTCCGTCATAATCCATTTCGTGCGCAGAACGATACGCGGAAAGTGCTTCCTGTTTTTTTCCGGTTTTCAAATAGGCGTTTCCCAACTGATAATATGCGTTTTGCGACATTGCGGAATTGCTGTTAATCAATCGGTTATAATACGAAACCGCCTCGTCATAATTTCCGAGTTGGGCGGCGATGAAACCCATTTCGTAGAGGTCGCTTTCGGTCGGATTTTCTTGATTTTCAAAATAAATTTTAAGATGCGGATACGCCGAAACGTAATCTTTTTTCATAAAATAACTTTCGCCAATAATTTTGTGGAGTTCGGTTTCATAACTTTTTGAAAATCCGATATTTAAAAGTTCGTTTCCTTCAGAAATGGCTTGGTCGTAATTTTTTTCGTTGTAATATTTTTGAACATAATACGGACGCACGATTTGCGAATATTTTTCATTATTTTTAATGGAATCAAAATATTCGAATGCTTTATCGTTTTGATTATCAGTGTAATATAAATGTCCGAGCATATAAGCCACATCATTTTTTGGGGAATCGTCAGCACTGTTGTAGGCTTCTTCCAATGCTTCGGTTGCGCCTTGTGAATCTCCGGTCATAAATTTGGCATAACCGAGTTTCATAATATATTGCGTGTTTTCCTCACGCGAAAGCTGATACTGATTGACTTTCTGCAAAGTTTCCAACGCTTTTTCAAAATCTTTTTGAGCCAAATAATAATCCGCCAACGGAAGGTTTGCCTGCGCAAAATACGCCGAGTTCGGATGTTCTTTCACAAATGCTTCCAAGCCTTGTTCCGCCTGATTTTTATTGAGGAGAACGCCGATGACATTGTCAAAAAACTGCGCCGCTTCTTTTTCGGAGGCAGACAAAAGCGGGTTGTGGAAATATTGCCGGGCGTATTCGTATTGAGCGGCGTTGTAAATTTTGGTTTGGTAAAGATTTTCGGCGAGATGGTATTGATAGTTTTCCTTGTCCGTAAAATATTGAGATTGTTGCGAATACGCAATCCCAAAACAGAAAACGGCGATTAGCGAGTGACGGATGGCGGATGGCTTTTGGCTTTTAGCAATTGGCTTTTGGTTTGTCATACTGAGCACAAACGCAAGTTTGCGAACGCAGTTCATAGAAGTGTTAAACATTGAACCTTGAATTTAATAGTTTTTCAACGGAAATATGCGGGAGTTATTATTTATCCTACGGATATCCGTAATTTGTAATGAATCTCAAGATGAAACTTGCATCTCGAATCAAACTTTGTCAAAGATTGGAATTTTAGCCCTTCGACAACTCTTTTTCATCTTTTAGGACAAGACTCAGAGTCTGTTTAAATTTGAACATCCCGTATGACAAAAACATAATTCACAGAACATCTATAAGAAAAATCCTAAAAAGGATAACAAGATTTTAATATTGAAAAATATTATTCTAAAATGGAACAAGTGGGATTTAGCCCACTTTTTTAAAATCTTTTCGATCGGCTTTAGCTAAATTTAAACAGACTTCAAATAAGGCTTAAGACTATGAAACAATGATTAAATTTGTTTTAAAGTCTTATGAAGATGAGTAAAATTAGTGATTATAAAATAATTTTTAATGCGTTTAGCCTGCAAAATCCATAGAAAAACGTCTGTTCTCACACAAAATTTCGCTATCTTTGTAGGAAATTTCAGCAGAAAAAATATGAAACTTTCGCCGCAGGAAATAGAGTGTGTTCGTTAAAGTTCCCGAAGAAAAAGAAGCAACCGAATTTAAAATGGCGGAAATAAAATCCGGCGAATTTGTTTGCACAAACGATTCCATAGATTTTCCAAAGCAAATTCATTATTGGATGGACGGCAAGAAAATGAAAGCCACCATTTCCAACGAAAAAATGGAAATCCTGTTTGAATTTGAAAAGATTAAATAATAAAAAATGAACAAAACCTTTAAGATAAAAAAATATGACAACCATAACATTGCATCCTAAATCAAAAGAAGAAGAAAGTTTGTATGAAAGTATGGCTAAAGCACTTAAAACGCCATATAAAATAGATGCAAATCCTTCTTTACCAAAGAAAAAACTGTCGGATTTTGCAGGAACATTATCGCACGAAACCGCCGAAGCGATGCAGAAATACGTTGCCGAAAGCCGCAATGAATGGGAAGAAAGAATAAATAAACAATTTTAATATCGTGCAATATTTATTAGATACCAATGCAATAATAGATTATCTGCAATCGAAATTGCCGATGGAAAATCAGCGGTTAATAAATTCTATTGTAGATGATATTTCGATGGTTTCGGTAATCAGCAAAATGGAAACTTTGGGGTTTAATTTTCCTTCAAAAAAGGAACAGACGATAATGGAAACCTTTATTTTTTATTCCAAAATATTAGATATAGACGAGAGCATTGTAAACCAAACCATAACGATTAGAAAATCAAGAAAAATTAAATTGCCGGATGCCATTATTGCGGCTACGGCAATAGTACATAATCTTACTTTAATTACTCGTAATACAGCAGATTTTGAAGGAATAAAAGGATTAAATTTAATGAATCCGTATGATTTGTAAGAATTAAATTATATTTTTCAGAAAAAAAATAAAACTGTTATTATAAAATAAAAATGAATAAAATTATCCCATATTTAAAAACTGCAAAAGCCCTCTCCGGTTACAGACTTTGGGTTGAATTTGATGACGGCGTTGATGGCGTGATTGATTTGCACGAATGGAAAGGAAAAGGTGTTTTTGAGGCGTGGAATGATGAGCGAAATTTCCAATCGTTTAAAATAACCGACCATAAAAAAATTGAATGGAGTGAAGATATTGATATGGATCCGGATGCTTTTTATTTACAGTTAATAAACAAAACTTTTCAGGAATATGCCGATAATCAGCAGTTTTTACGGTATTCTCATTAAAATGTATTTCGGCGATCATTTGCCGCCACATTTTCACGCAGAATATGCAGAATTTACCGCCCAAATTTCTATAAAAGAAATGGGCATTTTAGAAGGTTATCTTCCGCCCAAAGCGTTGGCATTAGTTGTAGAATGGGCAAGTATTCATCAAGAAGAATTGATGAAAAACTGGAAAATTTTAAGTGAAGATAAAACAGGAACGTTTATAAAAATAAAACCATTATTATAAAAATAAAATGCGAATCTAAAGATATGAGCAAAAAACTTTTATTAAAAAACGCACACATCGAAAACATCCGAAACTTCGATGTTTACAGAAAACACGGCGGTTATGACGCTGCCGAAAAAGCCTTGAAAATGAAACCGGAAGAAATTCTGGAAGAAGTAAAAACCTCCGGATTGCGCGGACGAGGCGGTGCCGGATTTCCAACCGGTTTGAAATGGAGTTTCATCGCTAAACCCGAAGGCGTTCCCAGACATTTGGTCGTAAACGCCGATGAATCCGAACCCGGAACTTTTAAAGACCGATATTTGATGGAATACCTTCCGCATCTCTTGATCGAAGGAATGTTGATTTCATCGTTTTGTTTGGGTTCAAACATTTCGTATATCTACATTCGCGGTGAATATTCATGGATTCCCGATATTTTGGAACAGGCGATTGCAGAAGCCAAAAACGCAGGATTTCTCGGTAAAAATATTCTCGGAACCGGTTTCGATTTGGAAATTTACGTTCATCGCGGCGCCGGCGCCTACATTTGCGGCGAAGAAACTGCATTGTTGGAATCTCTCGAAGGCAAACGCGGAAACCCGAGATTGAAACCGCCTTTTCCCGCTGTGAAAGGCGTTTGGGAAAGACCAACCGTCGTAAATAATGTAGAATCCATCGCTGCCGTAGTTCCGATTATCAATATTTCGGGAGCAGAATATGCCAAAATCGGCGTAGGAAAATCCACCGGCACAAAACTGATTTCCGCCTGCGGAAACATCAATAAACCCGGCGTTTATGAAATTGATATGACGATTACCGTAGAAGAATTCATCTACAGCGACGAATATTGCGGCGGCATTCCAAACGGAAAACGCTTGAAAGCCTGCATTCCGGGAGGAAGTTCCGTGCCGATTCTTCCGGCGAATTTATTGTTAAAAACCATCAACGGCGAACCGCGATATATGAACTACGAATCTTTGGCAGACGGCGGTTTCACGACGGGAACAATGATGGGTTCCGGCGGATTCATCGTTTTGGATGAAGACCAATCCGTAGTAGAACACACTTTGACGCTTGCAAAATTTTATTATCACGAAAGTTGCGGACAATGCACGCCTTGTCGCGAAGGAACGGCGTGGATGTACAAAATTTTAGAAAACATACGTTCCGGAAAAGGAAAACTTGAAGACATAGATTTGCTTTGGGACGTTCAGCGAAAAATAGAAGGCAACACGATTTGTCCGTTGGGCGACGCTGCGGCTTGGCCCGTGGCGGCGGCTATCCGGCATTTCCGCGATGAATTTGAATGGTATGTGAAAAACCCGGAACTCTCCCAAAAACAAAACTACGGATTGGCAAATTATGCGGATGCGAGAATCGCATAGAGAAATTGTGCGTTTCACACAGAGATCGCACAGAAGAATTGAGGCGCAGAGCGAGTATTATGTAGAAAAATTTTTGATTTAGAATTTCATTAAAACATTATTAAAAAACGGTATTCATAGAATAATAAATGGGGTCATTATAAAAAAACTTTGTATCTCTTTAACTCTGTATTCTCTGTGTGAAATTAAATAAAATGAATTATAAAGAAAACGATATTTCCGGAATGGTGCTGAATACTTGTATAAAGATTCACAAACAATATGGTCCGGGGTTGTTTGAAAGTGTTTATGAAGAAATTTTCTGTTATGAATGGAGCAAAACAGATATTCCGTTTGAACGGCAAAAATCAATTCCGGTGATACACGAAACCATAAAAATGGAAATAGGATTTAGGGCAGATGTAATCATAGACAACAAAGTCTTATTGGAATTAAAATCAGTAGAAAATTTAGCAGACGTACATTACAAACAAGTATTGACCTATTTAAAGTTAACCGGAATAAAACTTGGTTTACTAATAAACTTCAATGAAGTATTGCTAAAAAATGGCATTCATAGAATAATCAACGGCTATTTATAAAAAATACTCCGTGTCTCAATCTCTCTGTGCCCTCTGTGTGAAATTAAAAAAAAGTGTTCATAGAATAATCAACGAAATACTCCGTGTCTCAATCTCTCTGTGTCCTCTGTGTGAAATTTAAAAAAAGGTGTTCATAGAATAATCAACGAAAATACTCCGTGTCTCAATCTCTCTGTGCCCTCTGTGTGAAATTAAAAAAAATAAATAAAAAAAATGAAAAAATCCCTTGCAGTTGTATTGATATTTGTAGGAATAAATCTAAGTTTTGCGCAAGAACGAGATACGGCGGAATTTGTTATCGATTCTCATGTTTATAAATATGTTAATAAACATAAAGAACCCATAAGTACTACTGTCTGCAGTTTTTCTAATTTTTCACCTATGACAAAAAAAGGCAAAATGTTCGTCTTTTGGGGTTGGAACAGAGCCGTTTACAGCAATTCCGACATCCGATTCAAAGGTGCGGATTACGATTTTCAACTTTATGACGTGAGCGCGCACGACAGACCCACGAAATTCGGGACAGATTACATCAATCCGAAATGGCTTTCCGCAGTGCAATACAACGTGAGAATCGGCTATTTTATAAAAGACAATTTGGCGATTGTTCTCGGGATTGACCACATGAAATACATTATGACGCAAAATCAAACCGTCGGTTTTTCGGGACACATTTCAGATCCGGTTTACGCCGATATGGTAGAAAATGGAAAGGTGGATTTATCCGATGCCAAATTTCTCGCTTTTGAACATACAGACGGTCTCAATTACGAAAATATCGGTTTGGAAAAATACAAAACCCTGATTCATAAAAAGAATTTCGGTATGAATTGGTCGTACGGCGCAGGAATCGGCGTGCTGTTTCCCAAAAGCAACGTAACGCTTTTCGGGAACGAAAGAAGCGACAGGTTTCACATCGCCGGTTTCGGAACGGATTTCAGAGCGAGTTTGAATCTCGTTTTCTGGAACCGCGCACTGTTCAGAATCGAAGGAAAATACGGCTACATCAATATGCCGGACATCAAAACCACTTTAAACAATCACCCCGACAAAGCCATGCAGGATTTCACATTTTACCAAATTCTCGCCGGAATCGGATATACGTTTGACACAAGGAAATAGAAAATCCGAAAAATCATTTTAACGCTTTTTCACGTTTTTTTTAATTCAGAATTAACCCAAAATATAGGAAATTTGAGGTTTTGTAAACTTGTTTTTATAAGTTAATCCGCTAAAAAATCCTTACCTTTGTTACCACAATTTCACACAAAAAAATTATGACAACCATAGACAAAGAAATCGGCGATAAAATCAATTTCATGACTTTCATCATCACAAAATTCGCCCGCGCCTACAAAATGAACAGCCAAGAAGCCTATTTCTACTTGAAAAAATACGGTGGATTGGAATATTTAGACGAATTTTGGTGGACACTGCACGTCGAAGACCCTTATTGGTCAATAAAGGCATTGTACCAAGAGTGTCATCAAAATGGCGGAATGCGATGATGCGAACAGATAAAAAAAACAGTTGCAGATGAAAGTCTATCACGGAAGTTATACAGCAATAGAAACGATTGATTTCTCTTTTTTTCAAATAAAACGAGATTTCGGAAAGGGTTTTTATGTAACAAAGTTTTATGATCAAGCCGAAGTTTGGTCTAAAAGAAAAGGAAAAGAACATCGGTCAAAACCTGTGATAACAGAATTCGAATTCTCCGAGTTCTTTTTTAGAGATGAAGATTTTAATGTCCTTCGTTTTGACGATTATTGCAACGAATGGCTCGATTTTGTAGTACTGAACAGAACCAATGAAACCGAACAATCCGCCCACGATTACGACATCGTAGAAGGTCCCGTAGCCGATGATAAAATCACCACAGAAGTCGATAGATACATCGAAGGACTCATTTCCAAAGAACAGTTTCTGAACGATTTGACGCACAATCCATCTCATCAAATTTGTTTCTGCACGATGCAATCTTTGCAAGCATTATCTCAACCAAAAGGAAAAATAGACATCGCCGTTTATGACATCGGCGACAAAGTGGTTCAATCTCTGATGATGGATTACAATATCAACGAAATGGAAGCCGCCGACCGATACTACACCTCGAACATCTACACCCAAATCGCCGACGAAAACACCGAATTTTACAAAAAAACATGGCAAGAAATTTATGAAATGTTGAAACAAGAATTAAAGTAACTTCACACTTCTAATAATTTTTAAATTTGGTAACTTTGAAACAAAATTTTAAAATAAAAAGTCTCTAAAATAATATGTCCAAACCGATACTGATTTTTCTTTCTTTTGGAATCCTCGCCTGTAGCGACAGAACGAACAAACCTGCCAACGAAAAACCATTGACCGAGGCTCAACAAAAAGAAACAATCAACAAATTAAAATTAGATTTCAATC
Organism: Flavobacteriaceae bacterium; assembly: GCA_031277475.1. Taxonomy (GTDB): domain Bacteria; phylum Bacteroidota; class Bacteroidia; order Flavobacteriales; family Weeksellaceae; genus JAITMJ01. Next base: position 4,345 of record JAITMJ010000011.1, on the reverse strand, counting down.
AGCCCGTTCTTATCGACAGTTCGGCTTATGTGATGTATCCGCTGACCTTGGAACGTAACGACGAAAACGCCCGAAGAAGTTTTGAAAGCAAGAGTTATGTCGAACCAACAACTTATTGGAATATTTTATTTTATAATACCAAAACCGAAGAATATCATTTACTTGATGACAACCTCAAAATGCTGATATATTCTTACAGTCCCGGAAATATAGAGAGAGGTTCCTCATCATGGACTTCCTCCGATTTTTACATCGGCAAAAACGGATACAGCCAAGTTGATAATTTACTTTATTTCTCCATCACAACTACAGATTTTAACAAAGACCAAAAACTCAATTCCGAAGACCCAAACTATTTGTTTATTTCAGACAAAACAGGCAAACATTTTAAACAAATCTCACCAAACAATCTATATGTGAAGAGTTGGCGAACGATAAAAGCAACCAACAAAATACTAATGATGGTAACTAAAGACAGCAATGGTAACAAAAAATTTGACGACGAAGACGAATCTTTTCCACTAATTTATGATTTAACAAAAAACACAACCTCAACCAAAATTTTTCCTGATGATTATAAATTAAAACTAAAAAAGAAACTTTATGAACAATGGGCAAATTAAAAAAAGCCAAAAACTTTGATGAATTATTAGACCTCAAATACGGAAAAACAGGAACCGAAAAACGAAACGAGTTTGAAGAAAAAGCCCAATATTTTGTAATTAATGAAATACTGATATTCAATATATAAAAAGAAATCAAAAAAAATCATGAGCGAAGAAATCAAAAAAATCAAATTTACTATTGACGGGCAAACCGCCGAAGTGCTTCCCGGAACATCTATTTTGGAAGCCGCAAGACAAATCGGCGGAAAATCCGTGCCGCCCGCAATGTGCTATTACAGCAAACTCGAAGCCAGCGGCGGACGCTGCAGAACCTGCCTCGTGGAAGTTTCCAAAGGCTCCGATGCAGACCCGAGACCAATACCAAAACTCGTGGCAAGTTGCCGAACCAACGTGATGGACGGAATGGAAGTGAAAAACCTCACCTCCGAAAAAACGCAAGACGCCAGAGAAGGCGTTACCGAATTTCTGCTCATCAATCATCCTTTGGATTGCCCGATTTGCGACCAAGCCGGAGAATGTCATCTCCAAGATTTGAGCTACGAACACGGCGTAGAACAAACCCGCACCGAATTTATCCGAAGAACCTTCGAACCGGAAGACATCGGCGAAAACATCAAACTGAATATGAATCGGTGCATTCTCTGCGCAAGATGCGTATTAGTCGCCGATCAACTCACCGAAAAACGCGAACACGGAATTTTGTTCAGAGGCTATCACGCCGAAATCTCAACCTACCTCAACAAAGCATTAGACAGCGATTTCATCGGAAATGTGATAGACGTTTGTCCCGTCGGCGCACTCACCGACAGAACCGCCAGATTTGCGAGCAGAGTTTGGTTTATGAACCCGATGAACGCCACCTGCAAATGCGAAAAATGCTCCGGAAAAGCCGTGATTTGGATGAAAGGCGAAGAAATCATCCGCGTTACGGGAAGAAAAGACGAATGGGGCGAAGTCGAAGAATTCATCTGCGACACTTGCCGATTCCACCGAAAAGATTTAAAATTCTGGAACGTGGAAGGACCACGAAACATAGACAGACATTCCGTGATTTCCCTCAATCACTACAAAAAACCCGAAGAATATCACCGTTTGCCGGAAAATGCGAAAGTAGCGGAAATAGGGGAGTGATGGAGGATTTAGAAACTCGGCAATTTCATTGACCAAGTGAGCAGAGATTTTTTTTCGTCTAAACTTGCCGAAAACGAGACTTCACGGATGTGGCTTTTGCTTTTTAAAAAGATTCGGTAAAAACTTTTGTTAAAGATTCCTAACTTTGTCAAAGATTTTCCCAAAACAAGCAACCCGCCGGAAGCCAAAAGCAAGATGCCGATAAAAAAACACTTTCCAAACATTACTGAAAATCAGGAAATTCAGTTTCAAAAATTGGAGAAACTTTACCGTTTTTGGAACGAAAAAATCAATGTGATTTCCCGAAAAGATATAGATTCGTTTTACGAAAAGCATGTGCTTCATTCGTTGGGAATTGCAAAAGTGATGGAATTTTCAGCCGGAACCAAAGTTTTAGACGTGGGAACAGGCGGTGGATTTCCGGGAATTCCACTGGCGATTATGTTTCCCAAAGTTCAATTCACATTAATTGATTCTATCGGAAAAAAAATTATGGTTGTGAATGAAATTGCGGGCAAAATCGATTTAAAAAACGTTACTGCTATTCATGGACGTGCTGAAGCACTCAAAGAAAAATTTCATTTTATCGTAAGCAGAGCCGTTACGCAAATGCCGGAATTTCTACGCTGGACAAAAGGAAAGTTTGAGAAAGAACAGTTTAATTCGAAACCAAACGGCATTTTTTATTTAAAAGGCGGCGATCTTTCGGAAGAACTCGCAGGTTTGCAATATGAAATTTTTAATCTGAAAGATTATTTTAACGAAATTTTTTTTGAAACGAAAAAAGTAGTTTATGTAGCAGTTGGCTGATGGTTTTCTATTTTTTTGGCTTTTCGCTAAATTTAGTAATTCTTATCTATGGCTAATTCTCCTCCTTTTTCAATATTTTAATACCGTTCCAATCCTATTCATCAATAATCCGGAATTGAGAGTTTCTGTTTTCTTTCAATCGTTAAGTTATAATTTCTTCGATAACGGTTTTTATTTCAAATAACTAAAATCATTTCCTCAATTCATCACGGATTTCCATTAATAATTTGTCGGTTGAAGAAAGTTCGGGTGGTGTATTTTCTTCTGGTTTGATGATTTTATTTGCTGCTTTTATCAATAAAAACAACACGAAAGCAATCACTAAAAAACTGATGACCGCAGAAACAAAACTTCCGTAGGCAACGCCGTTCCACGAGAGTTCTTTGATGTTTTCCGCACCGGCGGCTTTCAATGCGGGATTTAGCAAAAGCGGCGTAATCACATCGTCCACAAAAGATTTCACAATCGCTCCGAAAGCGCTGCCGATAATCACGCCGACCGCCAAATCCATCACATTTCCTTTAAAGGCAAATGTTTTAAATTCTTTGATGAATCCCATAATATTTGTATTTTTAATTTTCTAAATTCTAAACAAAAATAGAATATTTGAGCCAATAAATTTTCATCAAGAAAAATCATATCAATGAAAAAAATCATCCATTCAAAAAAAATAGAAACACCGATCGGAACGATGATTGCCTGCGCCTGCGAAACCGGAATTTGTATGCTGGAATTTACCGACAGGAAAACACTTTCCAAAGAATTAAACGATATTTCAAAACATTTCAAAGCCGAAATTGTTCAGGGCGAAAATTCGCATATTAAAACTTTGGAGCAGGAACTCACCGAATATTTTTCGGGAAAACGCCGAGATTTTTCCGTATCGGTTACGACAGTCGGCACCGATTTTCAAAAAAAAATCTGGAAAATTTTGCAAAAAATTCCTTACGGAAAAACGAAAAGTTATCTGCAACAAGCCGATATTTTCGGGAATCCAAAAGCCGTTCGCGCGGTTGCAAATGCAAACGGAGCCAACAAAATTTCCATCGTCATTCCGTGTCACCGCGTGATTGGAAGCAACGGAACGCTCACCGGATACGGCGGCGGACTTTGGCGAAAACAAAAACTTTTGGAATTGGAGAAAGAGGCTGTCTCGAAAGCACGCAGATGACACAGATTTTTCAGATTTACGAGGGATAAGTTTATTTTCAGAATCGGCGTTTATCCATGCAATCAGCGTTATCTGCGTGTCAAATTAGCCTCCTGTCCCTCCTCAGAACCAAGGTTTTTAAATATTACAATCTTGTCATTCTTTCCGGGATTTTTCTTGTGGCACCTTGTGGATTATTGTTTTGTCACACGGAATGTTCAAATTTAAACATACTCTTAACCTAACACTAATTGTTTACTACCATCAACAGCCTATCTCCCAATTCCGCGATGAAGTTTATAAAATAATCTACCCACCAAGGAAAAGAAAGCGTTATGAGTGTTATTAAAATCATAAATAGCAGTCTTGTGCTTGATGTTTTTCTGTTTCTTTTTCGGCGATATATTACTTGAGACATAATGTTTTTAATGATGATTAATGATTAATTTTCTAATAAATTCCTTTCGAGAAGCGTCTCGCCAAAAGACAAGACGCGTCCCTGAAAGAAACATTAAGGATTGATGAAAAAACATTTTTTGTGAAAAATGTTTTGCGGTGTCCTCGCCGTTCTTGGATGCAAGGATATATGGTAAATATGTGTTTTTTATGTTTCATATTGGCTGTTGGC
>JAITMJ010000095.1 GCA_031277475.1 Flavobacteriaceae bacterium | reverse complement strand
AGCAGTGCAAAGCGATGAAATCCTTTATTTAAAGGCTTTTTCAAAGGAAAGCAACCCGATACAAAAGTACAACAAGCGGTCTAACAATCTATTAATTTGCTTGCGTTTGGATTCGTTGTTTTATCTTTGTTGAAATTTTGAATGCCCTGAAACAGGCACTTTGGAGAAATCCAAAGAAGACTCCGGAGAATATTAAAGTTCTGAAAGCCTTTGATAATCCAGCGTAGGGCAACGCCCTACGACAAAATAGTAAGCGTTCAGTGAAGCCCTGAAATGTGAAACATTCACGAATACCATTGAAAACAATATAAAAAGCAAATGAGTAAAGGGCGAAATCAAAAATATTTTTAATGATGTTGCCCCTTCGGGGCGAAAATATTTACTTTCATTTTAACACAGGGCGTTGCCCTGTGCTAATATATATAAGACTTTCAGCCTTTTCCTCTCGAAAAACTTTAATGCGTTTAGCCTGATATTGTTGGTTGTCAATTTGAAACTTCAACAACCCTTTCTCGTCTTAAGGACGAAACTCCGGATCACATTGCTCAAAGTCCTCAATCCAAAATCTAAAATTTCTAATCATTCACCAAACTTTCCACTTTTTCTTTATAACTTCTGCCTATGGGAATTTTAAAATCGGAAATCCAAATTTCCTGCGGCTCTACCCTATCCACAAAATGTTTTTGCACGGCATAACTTCGATGAACCCGAACAAAACCTGAAAATTCGGGACTGTTCAGTAAATTTCCCAGCGATGCCAAAACACAATATTTTTTCTCTTTGGTTACAATTCCCGTGTAATCTTTCAACGCTTCCAAATAAAAAATATCGTGCAACCGAAGTTTCACTTGTGTGCGTCCGTCTTTTATAAAAACCGTGTCGCCGTTCAAGGTGTAATCCAATAATTTCGATTTATATTTCACTTCCAAATATTCGTAGAGGCGTTTCATTGCTGCATCGAAACGCTCTGCTCTGATGGGTTTCACCAAGAAATCGAGCGTATCCATTTCAAAACTTTCCACAGCAAAATCGGGATAAGAAGTGATAAAAATGCAAGCATCCACGTTTATCAATTTTCTGCGGAGTTCCATTCCGCTCATTTCGCGCATATCAATATCCAGCAACAAAACCTGCGGACGCAATTTTTCGCTTTCCGCCAAAGCCGTTTCCGCATTATCAAACACGCCGACAATATCTAAAAAAGGATATTTTTTGGCAAAGAACAAAGTCGTGAGCCGATCGATCTCGTCATCATCCACAATGAAACATCTGTAAGTTTGGTTAAAAATCATTATGACACAAAGATAAGAATTAAAATGGCTTTTGGCGGTTTGCTTTTGGCTAATTGCGGATAACATTTTGACAAAGTTTCAAAATCTTTGTCAAAGTTTTGGGAAAGTAAAGTCACTAAAAAACTGTGTATCTTTGCAATGAAATTATTTAAAAACATAAAGATATGACAGTAGTAAACAGCAAAGAGTTTATTGATAATGAAAATATTTATTTTGATATGGCTATCAATGATGAACTTTTTATAAAAAGAGGAAAAAATCTTTTCCAACTTGTTTGCACAACGGTCGGCGACAATACAGAAGATACCGCAGATGACCACGACGAAAATTACATCACAAAAGATGAATTATTGGCAGGAATATACGAAGACATTGATAAATTCTACGCAAACACTATTTAAAAAAAGGTTCGCAACTGATACCAAAACTTCACGAATTGGGTTATTTTGGTTTTGAAGAAGCCGCCAAAAAATATGTAGATGGGATTTTTGATGAAATAGAGGAGCAACTTCCAATCCGAAAACACAAACCTGCACCGGAATATTTTGAAAAATATGGTAATGAGATGAAGTATATTGTTATCAGAAAAAATAAAAAAAACGCATTGGTACATATTTTTTAAAACCGACCTGAAAGATGGCGAAACCATTTATAAAGTGCGCTATATCTCAAACAACCACGTCATTGCGCAATATTTGTAACGGACGGATATTAAAAACCACCTAAAAGCGTGTAAACCAAAAAAGTTTACACGCTTTTTTTATGTCGTTTGTCGATTTAAAATGTCGTTTGTCGATTTTCTATTGACACGCGTAGCCTCGATGTTTAGTTTTGCGGCACAAATTTAAAATTCATTCAAAATGAAACATTTCATTAAAACAATGTTCACTTCCGCCTTCTCTTTTGAAAGGTTGGGAGTGAAAATTTCAGCCGCTGCCATCATGATTGGCAGCACGAGTATTGCACACGCTCAATATTGCGGACCGTTGAATTTCACAAGCGGCGTTGAGCCAATTACCAACGTTACTTTTGCGGGAATTAACAATACTACTTCTGCAACCCCAAACGGAACGCCTGTCCACGAGTTTTTTTTAAACCAAACGGCAGTCGTAACGCAGGGAGAAACCTTCCCAATCAGCCTCAATGGAAATACAGACGGAAGTTACACAGATTATTTTGTGGTATTTATTGATTGGAACCAAAACAACGTGTTAGACGACGCAGGGGAAGTCTATTTCGGAGATGGAAGCGTTTTCGTTGCTAACAATAACGGAAGCGGAACACCTGCAACAGGAAATATCGCCGTGCCTGCCGGTGCCGCTCTCGGACAAACCAGAATGAGAATTAAGAAAATGTATAGTGATTTACCGATTAACATTAATCCTTGTGTAGCAGGAGCTACTTGGGGACAAGCGGAAGACTACACCGTGTTTGTGGATTCTTATTGCAGACCTTTGAATTTCCCCACTGTTGAACCGATTACCAACGTTACTTTTGCGGGAATTAACAATACCACTTCCGCAACCCTAAACGGAACGCCTGCCCACGAATATTTTTTAAACCAAACGGCACATGTAGCACCCGGACAAAATTACCTCATCAGCCTCAATGGAAATACAGCCGGAAATTACAAAGATTATTTTGTGGTATTTATTGATTGGAACCAAAACAACGTGTTAGACGATGCCGGAGAAGTTTATTTCGGGGACGGAAGCGTTTTTATTACTAACAATAACGGAAGCGGAACTCCTGCAACAGAAATTATCGCCGTGCCTGCCGATGCTGCTCTCGGACAAACCAGAATGAGAGTTAAGAAAATGTATAATAGTTTTAATAATGATCCTTGTGTGCCGGGAAGTTTTTACGGACAAGCGGAAGATTACACCGTATTTGTGGATGCTTATTGCGGACCTTTGGATTTCATAAGCGGTGTTGAGCCGATTACCAATGTTACTTTTGCGGGAATCAACAATACCACTTCTCCAACCGTAAACGGAACGCCTGCCCATGAATATTTTTTAGACCAAACGGCAAACGTAACGCAAGGGCAAACTTTCCCAATCAGCCTCAATGGAAATACAGACGGAGATTACAAAGATTATTTTATGGTATTTATTGATTGGAACCAAGATGGCGTGTTAAACGATACCGGGGAAGTTTATTTCGATGATGGAAGTGTTTTCGTTGAATTTGCGGATGGCGTAAGCAATACTCCGGCAACAGGAAATATCACCGTGCCTGCCGATGCCGCTATCGGACAAACCAGAATGAGAATTAAGAAAATGTTTAGTAGTAGTAGTACTAGTACTGATCCTTGTGCAGGAACCTTCTTCGGACAAGCGGAAGATTATACCGTAAATGTCGGGGCAATGGCTGTAAGCGATGTTCATAAAACTGCCATTTCGGTTTATCCTAATCCGTTTACGGATGTTCTAAAACTTTCGGACACAAAAGGGGTAAAATCCATAACCGTATTTGATGTTTCGGGCAGAGCCGTAAAAACACTTCCTGCAACTCCCGAACTGAATCTGTCGGATTTAAAAATCGGTGTTTACATCCTCGCCATCCAAACCGACCACGGAACAGAATCCGTGAAAGTGATTAAAAGGCAGTAGGCAGAAAAGCCCCCTGTCCCCCGAAATCGAAGATTCGCCGATTCCATTGAAAACAATAGAAATGATTGAGGCAAGGGGGAAAAGACGGCAAAATGGAACGTCAAATATTAGGAAATTTTCCCCCTTTGGGGGATAGGGGGCTGACAAAGCAGCGTTCTTTGACATACCGAATTTACACGAAAAAAGTTGTAATTTTGTGAGATAGTTTTTTAAACGCAAAAATTATGGCAACAATCACATTGAAATATGATCCAACAAATGTACAGGCAGAAAAATTAGGCTTGCTCAAATTTATGAAAGTAAAAATGCCGAGAGGAGATAAGAAGAAGTTGATGGAGTTGGCAAAAACCATCAAACAAAACGGCACTCGGAAAGCATTTGAAAAAGCAGGTATTGATTATGATAGTTATAACCGACAGTAATTTGCTTTTTAGTGCACTTTATACGCCAAACGGTGTCGTTGCCACTATTTTGAAGAATGAAAAAGGGATACAGTTTATTGCTCCCGATTTTATTTTTGAAGAAATAAAAAACCACTTACCGGAGATTGCAGAATACACCGCAAAATCGCGAAGACAACTGTTTAGCGAACTGCACGAACTAACTAGCAGGGATAACATTTTATCCTGTAAGTGAGATTCCTAAAAAACATATTCAAAAAGCAGCCGACATGGTAAAAGAAATAGATGTTGATGATACCTATTTTGTTGCACTGCACCTTTATTTGGGGCATAAACTTTGGACTTCCGACAAAAAACTGATAGCAGGAGTAGAAGCCAAAGGCTATAAAATTTTCATCACTACCGCAGAACTAAGAAAAAAACTTTATAAAAAGTAAAGGCACAAGAAATTCTCAAATAAATAATTAGCGTGTAAACCAAAAAAGTTTACACGCTTTTTTTTGTCTGAACTATGGTTTATGTGATTGATTTGATTGAAATGATAACTGAATATGTAAATGATAACCGTTCTGCTCCCCTCTCCAAAGGAGAGAGGATAATTAGGAAATTTTTTCTCTGTAATTTTTTGATTTTCTAAGGAATCGGCGAATATTCCATATTTCCCCCTACTTTCTCCCCTCCTTCGGAGGGGTTGGGGGAGGAGGGGACAGGGGGCTGACAAAGCAGCGTTCTTTGACATACCGGTTTACACGAAAAAAGTTGTAATTTTGTAAGATAGTTTTTTAAACGCAACAATTATGGAAACACATACGGCGCATCCGTTACCGCAAAAACGTGAACTTGATAGGGAAACGCAGAACAAAATAGGTTTTATGGCATTCATGATCAATAAATTTGCCACTACCTACAAAATGAACCGGCAAGAAGCATACCTGTATTTGAAAAAATACGGCGGGCTTGATTTTCTTAACGAGCATTGGTGGGCGTTGCATACGGATAATTCAATGTGGGCTGTGCGTGATATGTATTTGGTTTGTTACAATAATGGAGGTTTAAAATAAAGTCGGTTTTGATTGAAAAAATAATCGGATGAATGTTTATCACGGAAGTTATACGGCAATAGAAAAAATTGACCTTAATCTTTGTGAGGCGGGTAAAGATTTTGGACGCGGATTTTATGTTACGAATTTATATAAACAAGCAGAAATTTGGGCAAACCGAAAAGGAAAACCCAAACAAACCACAGGAATAGTAACAACATTTGACTTCAACGAAAATATTCCCGAAATAATGGAATTGAAAGTTTTGAAATTTGATGATTACACCGATGAATGGCTCGATTTTGTGGTGCTAAACAGATTGAACGACAACAAACATCATCAAGCGCACAATTACGATATCATCGAAGGACCTGTGGCAGACGATAAAATCACCGAACAGATCGACGATTATATTGACGGAATTATTTCAAAAGAAGATTTTTTAAAATCGCTGGTATATTCACCTTCGCATCAGATTTGTTTTTGCACCGTGCAGTCCTTACAGGCGTTGACGCTTTCAAAGCCAATCATTGACAGCAAAATTCGGCATATTGATAAAGACATTTTGCAATCTCTGATGATAGACTTCCAAATAAATGAAATGGAAGCCATAGACAAATACTATACATCAAAAACATATACGCAACTCGCCGACGAAAGCAGCGAATTTTACAAAAAACCTTGGCAGGAAATCTACGAAATGCTGAAAAAGGAACTCGGCGCATAATTTCCAAAACTTTTTTTCAACCAACAAAAGCGTGTAAACCGATAAAAAAGTTTACACGTTTTTTTTATGTCGTTTGTCGATTTAAAATGTCGTTTGTCGATTTTCTATTGACACGCATAACCTCGCTTTTTACCTTTGCCACAATAAAATTTTATCAAAATGAAAACTATGTTTTATTCCGTTTTGCTGTGTTTTGCATTTCTAAAAATGGAAGCACAATACATGCAAGTGTCCGGCAAAAATGTGAAAGACGCAAATGGTAACACCGTTACTTTGAGGGGAATCAACTATCCGATATTAGATCAGGGAGAGATAGACTTCAATACGAACAGCTTTCAATATTATATTGACGAGTTTGCAAAAACCGGTGCAAATACGATTCGAATTCCTTGGTACACCAACGGGCAACATTGGAGAGATTCCGTGGATTTCGGAGCACCCGGAACGTTGGACGGTTATATCGCAAACGGAAGATTGGCAGCGTTGATAGATTACTGCTTTTTAAAAAATCTGTATGTGGTTTTGGACATTCACGACATCACTTGCACCAACGATTGGGCTAAATTCAACGGACAAGTGATGAATTTCTGGAAATCGCCGAATGTGGTGAATTTAATCAACACACATCAATCCAAATTGATTATCAATCTGGCAAATGAATTCGGAGAAGACGGCACTTGGGGCTGGGGCGGAACTATGGCGCAATTTACAACCAATTACAAAAATGCCGTCGCCGATTTACGCGCATTAAATATAAAAGTTCCGATTATGATAGATGCCCCGAATTGCGGACAACATTCTTCGCCTTTGGTTGCGGCTTCGGCAGATATTTTGAGCGGCGACAGTTTAGCAAATTTGATATTTTCAACTCATACTTATTGGTATGGTTATGCAGATACCAACGCCCAAATAGACGCAAAAATGAACGAAATAATCGGCAGTCCTCAATGTTTTATTTTGGGAGAAGTGGCGAAAAGACAAGATAATGACGATTGCTTCAACACCGTAGATATTACCGCAACTTACCAAAGAATTCTTACGACTGCATGCACGGAAAAAATGGGTTGGCTCGCTTGGACTTACAGTTTAGACTGCGCTTCCCAAAGAGAAATGACTCCGGACGGAAATTTCGCAAACCTTACCGTTTTCGGAGATGATATTGTAAACAATCCGACTTATGGTCTTAAAGTTCCGAGTTGCGGCGAAGTATTGCAAACTTCCGAAGTGAAAATCAGCGGTATTAAAGTATTTCCGAATCCAAACGGCGGCGAATTTACCATCCAAACCGAAAGTGAAATCATCGGCGTGGAATTGTTTGACCAATCGGCGAGAAAAGTTTCGGCAATAAAAGAAATTTCCAAAAATAAATACCGGGTAAATACTAATGACGGCGTTTATTTACTCCAAGTGAAAACAAAAACCGGAAACTTCAGCGAGCAGTTAATCATCAACAATTAAGTTGCTGTTGGCGATTGGCTTTTTGCTAATGGCAATTTGTCTGAACTGTGATTTATGATAACGGTTATCACGTTGAGCGAAAAAGCCCCCTGTCCCCCAAAGGGGGAAAAAGCGTAGATAACACTTTGACAAAGTTTAAAATCTTTGTCAAAGTTTTGGGGAAGCAAAAGTCGCAAAAGTCACAAAAGTCCTCCTCCCCCGACCCCTCCGAAGGAGGGGAGAAAGGGTGAAAGGATGAAAGGACGAAGGGTGAAAAATTTACCACAAAACAAACAACAAAAACAAATTTTAACATTTTAAATTTTTATAACAATGAGAAAATTCATTAAAAAAATCGCCTCTTTCTCCCCCTTCGGGGGATGGGGGGCTTATGCAGTGCTAATCGCCTGCACGATTGGCAGCCTCTTTATCGGCTGTAGCAAAGACGACGGCGGAGGGGACAAAAACTCCGACCCAACAACTTCAGATTTATTGGAGGTGAAACAGGGAAAAATAGTTTATGACGCTCCCAACTCGAAGACGATAACCGTTTGGTTTGATAACTACGGCAAACAATGGCGGGAAGAATTTGACGGCAATATGTATATTCTGGATGACACAGCGGGAAAAGCGTGGCAGGCGGATATGAATATGAAAACCTATCGCGAGAGAGAATTATGGTTTGTACAAGCGTATTTTAGCAGATACATTTTTAACAGCGACGATGTAGAATTTTTTTTGGACGAAGGCTATACCACAGGTACTGAAACCATTGCCGGAAAATCATGTACCGTATATGCCGATGCATCAAACAAAAAACTCGGCTTTTGGAAAAAACTTCTTTTTCTTGATGCCATAGCCGTGAACGGTGAGGTACGTCAAAAAGCCATCTCTTTCAGCGAAATCGCTCCGCCGGAAGGCACATTTCTGCCACCGGCAGACTATACCAAAGAATAATTACATTTTATTAACATTTTAAATTTTTATAACAATGAAAAAATTCATTTACGCAGGATTAATTGCCTGCACAGTTGGCAGCCTTTTTATCGGCTGTAGCAGAAACGACGAACCCGCGCCTCCAAAAGGCGGAGACGAAAACATTGCCGTAAAAAGCATTGAGTTAGACCCAAGTACATTGACGACTTACACCGGACAAAATACGGTAATTAAGGCTGTCATAACGCCGGACAACGCCACAGACAAAACCGTAACGTGGAAAAGTTCCGATGAAAGCATTGCCGTAGTTGACGGAAACGGTCAAGTAACTGCCGCCGCCGTAGGAACAGCCACCATTACCGCTACTACAACGGACGGCAACTTTAAAGCCACTTGCGATGTAACCGTAAAGTCTACCGTAAATCTCATTACATTAGACATACAAAAAGTAAGTACGCCTATTGCCCCAAAAAATCCGGGCAATTATGACGTTTGGTTTGTGATGGCAGGAAGCAAGATTTATTATACCAACCCTTCCAACACAGGAATACCCCAATTTATGCTGGCTTATGACGTTACAAGCAACACGTTTACCGACCGCGTTCCAAACGCTGAACTTGTGGGTGCCGGTTATGTATCAAAGATGGTTACGGACGGAGGCAGTCTCTTTTATATTGCCAATGATGCGGTGAAATATTCCATTAGCGGAAATTCGTGGACTACGCTGAACTATCCGCCAACTGCCAAGGATAATAACGGCGAAACAGGAGTAGTCGTATCGTCCGGAAACGTTTACTTTTTGGGTGGAAGAACGGCAAGTACCAAATTCAAATATTATGACCCTTCGGCAAATAGTTGGTTTAATGCGCCGGATTATCCGTATGCCGTGGAAACAAACGATATGGTATCTACGGGAGGAAGAATTTATGCCTTGGGCGGAGATGCAAGCAGGAAGAAATTCAGTTATTTTAATGTAACAAACAGCGCTTGGAAAACCCTGCCGGATTTGCCTTTTACGGCTACAAATCACTACAACGAACATAGCGTAGCCTATTTTTTAACCGGATATATATTTGCTTTGGCATCCAATAAGATTTATATCTACGATGTGAACAAGGAAGTTTGGAAAGATGAGCCGATAAACGTGAATATCCCCGGAGTCTATCCTAATCTTTTTGCCTACGGATCCAATACGCTTTATATCGCTTCCAAAACCGATCCCGGAAACGATTTTCAACTGCATAAAATCACGGTGAATTTTTAGTCTGAACTATGATTTTTTTGATTTGTGTGATTTTTATGATTGAGGACGTCATTGCGGGCGGAGACCCGCAATCCCCTCAATAAAAAACGAAAAAGCAATTCATAACCGTGTGCCACGTTGAGCACAAACGCATGTTTGCGAACGCAGTTCATAGAAACGCTTTAACAAACCACTTGTAGTTTTTTTCATTGTTATTGGGGGTTGCCCCCCCTCCACAGGGGGGTAAATCTCCCTCCTAAGGTGTCGCCAACCATCTCTCGAAGTGATAAAAACCCCCTGACAATGTATATAAAGACACCTGTGAAAATGGTTCGAGATGTGTGGTAAAGTGGCTAAAACCGCTTAACAAAGTGGGTAGAAACGGCAAAAAGGTGTGTAGAGACACCTCACGAGGTATCTCGAAGCACTTGCAAAGGTGAATCTCCCTGTCGTTTGTCGATTTAAAATGTCGTTTGTCGATTTTCTATTGACGCGCATAACCTCGCTTTTTACCTTTGTACACAAATTAAAATTTTTATAAACAATGAAAAAATTCATTTACGCAGGATTTATAGCCTGCACGATTGGCAGCCTCTTTATCGGCTGTAGCAAAGACGACGAACCCGCAGCGAACAAGCCGCCCACTTGCGTGATTACAAGTCCGGCAGACGGAGCGGCATTTACACTTGCAGATGATATTAACATCTCTGTAACTGCCGATGATACGGATGGAAACATTACCGAAGTGCGATTGTATGTGGATGATGAAGGTTACTACTCTGCTACGACTTTTCCTTACAAATTTACCATTCCTAAAGGAACGTTGAGCGGCGGCACGCACACGATAAAAGCCGTAGCAAAAGACGATAAAAACGCTACCGCCGAATCCTCGATTAGCATTATAACAGCCTATCCCGAAGAAAATCCGCTGGCGGCTTATTTGGCGGCAACAGGTTTTGACGAGTACGTTGAGAGTAATACCTATGCCTCTTATTATGAAGAGGGATTTGGGTTTATACCCAAAGTAACCGGACAAATCAATGCCGTAACGGTAAAAATTCCTGCTAATGCAACCAATATAAGAGTAACTATTTGGGAAACAGCAACCAAATCTGTGCTGAAAACCATCACCATTCCAAGCGTTACCAAAGATGTGGAAGTGAAACAATATTTGGATAATCCGCTTGCTTTAACGAAAGATAAGGGATATACGATTACTTTCAATACCAAGTCGGATTATACGCGGAGCAGAACAGGCGGAGGAGTTCCTGTTTACCCCATAATTGCCGGAAATATCAGCATTGAAGGTTTTGGTTATTATTTTGCCGGAGGAACAGCGCAAACCTATCCGGATCACCAAGTGGACGACGAATACTACGGCGATTGCAGTTTTGTGTTTCAGCAGATGCCGTAAAAACGTCTGAACTATGATTTTTTTGATTTGTGTGATTTTTATGATTAAAGTCATCAAAGTCACACAAGTCACACAAGTCGCAAAAGTCCCTAAAAACACGGGATTGTGGGTCAAGCCCGCAATGCTAACAGTCAAAAGCCATCTACATATTGGTTTACACGAAAAAAGTTGTAGTTTTGTCGGGGTCTGTAAAAAGAAAAAACCCGGCTTCATCATCGACATTTATTATTCGAGAGAGGAAGTTCCCGGGACTGCACGGCAAAGGTATAATAAAATAATCACACACACAACGTCAATGGACAGAAAATTTTTTGAAAACGTGTTTTCCGCGAAAAGATTGGAAAAATATTTTGAACGCTACAGCAATGACACGGAAAATGCGATTACTCATTATCGCTGTAATATCGAGTTGTCGGAAGCGTTTTATCCCTGTATTTCCACTTTTGAGATTGCATTTCGCAATGCTGTCAGTCGCGAATTATCTGTCTTGTTCGGCAGGGAGGATTGGTACTCCACATTTGCTGCCACACCCGGATTGATGAACTTAAACAAATACATTTCGCAAGCAAACAAACAAATTGCAGGTCGTAAAGAATATGCATCGCCCCCAAAAATAATTGCGGAATTGACGTTAGGGTTTTGGGTAAGTTTATTTAATGTGGAATACGAACGCATTTTGTGGAAAGATTTGCGCAGAGTTTTCCCGAATGTGCCTAAACAGGAAAGACAGCGAAAAAATGTAGCACCGCCTCTCAACCATTTCAGAATATTTCGTAACAGGGTTTTTCATCACGAGCCGATTGCTTGGAATTTGAAAAAAATCTCGCAAATCCATACCGAAATACTAATCGTAATGGGTTGGATGAATAAAGATATTCCGATATGGCTTGAGCCTTTTGACAGATTTAATATTGTTTTTCAAAAGGTGAAAAAAGAACTAAACACATAATTCCCGAAAACTTTTACAACCACAAAAACGTGTAAACCAAAAAAGTTTACGCGCTTTTTTTATGTCGTTTGTCGATTTAAAATGTCGTTTGTCGATTTTCTATTGACGCGTATAACCTCGCTTTTTACCTTTGTACACAAATTAAAATTTTTATAAACAATGAAAAAAATCATTTACGCAGGAATTATCGCCTGCACGATTGGCAGCCTTTTTATCGGCTGTAGAAAAGACGACGACAATAAGGAGGGTAATTCCGAAGCAAGTATTGTCGGAGTGTGGCATCCGTTGAAACAAGCGGTATTATCAGGTAAAAATGGTAATGTTATTGATGAGGAAACGTATAGCGACTGCGAAAAACAATCCACATTCGAGTTTACTTCCGCCGGAAAAGTAAAGCAAAAAACTTATGTATCGGTTGGCGGGACTTGTGAATTGGATGATGAAAGCACGGTTGATTACACATTCGACAAAGGCAAAATGGAATTGACGATGGATGGCGCAACCTTTAAACTACTTTCTTTGACAAGCAGTGAGTTTTCGGCTGTCTTTTCTGAAGTACCTGACCAAGACGGAGACGGAATTGTTGATCTTTATGTACAATTTTATGCTAAGTAAAACGCTGTTTGAACTATGATTTTTTTGATTTGTGTGATTTTTATGATTAAAGTTACCAAAGTCACACAAGTCCCTAAAAAAAAGGGAACCTCGATAGGCTCAGCCTGACAAAAAACGAAAAAACAATTTATAACCGTGTCATGTTGAGCGAAGTCGAAGGGCTGTCGAAACACTTTTTTACTTTGACAAAGTTTAAATCTTTGTCAAAGTTGTAGCCAAAGTGATTTGTGTGATTGAAATGATAAATCATTTGTTTTTCATACCTTTACGCTTTAAAAATAAAAGAAAATCGCAATGATTGTAGAACGAACAGACAATGAAGTCATCATTCGCTTGCCCGAATTTATGGATTTCGAAGCGATACAAAGAACGATAGATTTAATGTCTTTAAAAGAAACCATAGCCCGTAGCGCGGCAACGCAGGAAGATGTTGATTTGCTCGCCAAAGAAATAAACAAAAAATGGTGGGCGAAAAATAGGAGCAGATATATAAAATGAAGATTGTAATAGACACCAATATTGTGTTCAGCGCATTGATTAATGCAAGTGCTACAATTCCCGAAATCATCGTGTCTCCTTTCAGCGATTTCAGGTTCTATACCTCCGAATATTTATTGGAAGAGCTGGAAAAACATAAAGAAAAACTGCAAAAAGCCTCAAAATTGACGGAAAAAGAAATCCATAAGGCGACCGCAAAACTTTTCAAGTATATCAATACCTTGTCGTTAGAGATGATTCCGCAAGACATTTGGACAGCAGCAGAAGATTTGACAATGGATATTGACCGCAACGATACTCCATTTGTAGCATTATCCATTTTTTTAAATGCCCCGCTGTGGACGGGCGATAAAATTTTATACAACGGATTAAAGAATAAAGGATTCGACAAAGTTTTATCAACGCACGAATTAATCGGGATGTAGATTTTGAGATTCCGATAATACAAATATTAAAGAGTTTTCGCACTTTTTTACTTTGTCAAAGTTTTTTGTATTTTCGTTCCTTATTTAATAATTTACATTTGTGAAATTATATAGTTTTATATCATCAATTCGCGAATTTCCAAGAACACTAAAACATTGGAGACAAAGAGCAAAACGTGGCTATTCCTATCAGGATTTATGGAATATTGACTATTGGTTTATGGAAACGATGCCCCGAATGTTGCAGGATTTCAAGAAAAATTTGCACGGCTGTCCTTCGGAATTTACCACTCGGGAAGACGGCACTGAATATCAAAATGTCGATCAGGGAATGAAAGATTGGGAAGCCGTTATCGACCGAATGATTTTTTGTTTTACCGAAATGCACGAAGATACTTGCTCTATGAAAAATGAATTTAATGACGAATATCACAAACAACTGAGCAAACCCAATGAAGGGAAAAAAGTGAAAGATTGGTTTGAACCTTACGGAACGGACAAAGAAGGAAAACCTTTATACCGCTGGATCCATGGCGAAGTAGAACCGGAATTGAAGAAAAATTTTTGGAAAAAAGACAAAGAAATCCGCGATTATCGCAATAAAATGAAAGATGAAGGTTTTGATTTAATGAAAAAATATTTTTGGAATTTGTGGGATTAAGAAAATTTGAAACATAAAAAATGAGCCGATTACAAATTTTAATCGGCTCATTTTTGTATATTTGAGCCGATTATTTTAATTATTCGGCTCAAAATACAATACAAAATGATGTATAATTGGCAACATAAAGATTGGGCAAATTTCACATACAATAGTGATTCTGTAAGTGAAATTGCAAATGTTTTCTTTGAAAAAACAACGGAAATGAATCTCATCTCGACAAGTTTAAGCACCATTGAACAGCAAGAAGAATTTATTCGGTTTATGATTTCGGAATCAAGCAAAACCTCTGAAATTGAGGGAGAATTTATCAGTAGGCAAGATTTAATGTCGTCTATTAAAAATCGTCTGGGACTGAACGACAAACCGGAAATCATAAAAGATAAACGCGCCGTTTCGATATCAAACCTGATGTTTGCCGTACGCGATTCGTATTCCCAAAAATTAACGGAAACTGAAATTAAACGATGGCATCAATTGCTTTTTGAAAATTCAAAAATCATAAATGCAGGCAAATGGCGAACAGGAGAGGAACCGATGCAAGTGGTTTCCGGAGCGATAGGCAAAGAAATCGTGCATTACGAGGCACCGCCGTCTTATCGTGTTCCCGCAGAAATGAAACAATTTGTAAAATGGTACAATTCTTTTAAAACCGATGGAAATATTCAAAAAATTATTATTAAAACCGCAATTTCACATTTGTATTTTGAAAGCATACATCCGTTTGAAGACGGAAACGGCAGAATCGGGCGAGCATTGATAGAGAAATGTCTTTC
>JAITMJ010000087.1 GCA_031277475.1 Flavobacteriaceae bacterium | reverse complement strand
ATGATGGTTTACTAACCAGTTTAGATGTCAGCCAAAATACGGCTTTGCAAATTTTAGCATGCCCATATAACCAACTGACTGATTTAGATATCAGCAAAAATACGGCTTTGACGCATTTGAATTGTAGTATGAACCAACTGACGGCTTTGGATGTCAACAAAAATGCAGATTTAAACATTTTAGAATGTTATTATAACCAACTGACAAATTTAGACATCAGCAAAAACACGACTTTATATAATTTAGATTGCAGAAATAATCAATTGACAAGTATAGATGTCAGCCAAAATACGGCTTTAGTGGAGTTAGGATTAGATGATAATCAACTGACAAGTTTAGATGTCAGCCAAAATGTGGTTTTATCAGATATGTATTGTCTTAACAACCAACTGATCGATTTGGATGTCAGTAATAATCCCCTTTTGCATCTTTTGTATTTCTCCGGAAACCAACTGCAAAGTCTTAATCTTAAAAATGGAAATAATACAAACATTCTTATGATGCACGCCGAGAACAATCCCAATCTTGCTTGCATACAAGTGGATGATCCCGGTGCCGCCTACTCTAACCCCTATTGGATTAAAGACGCAACAGCAATTTACAGTACAGAGTGTATTTTGTCTGTAAACGAAACAGAAAAATTAAATATTGAAATCTACCCCAACCCTGCCAAGAGTGTTCTAAACATAGAAACCTCTTTAAAAATAGAGAAAATAAATGTTTATGACACTTCGGGGAAAATAGTAAAGACGTTGCAAAACGCAGGAAAAACCATAGATGTTTCTCGCCTGCAAAATGGAGTTTATCACTTGGAAATTTTTACGGATAGAGGGAAGGTTTTTAGGAAATTTATCGTAAATAATTAATCTTTTAAAAATCGTCTTTATGATTAACGCAACGCTGAAAAAAGGTGTTGCGTTTTTTTGTTGTGTTTCGACAGCCCTTCGACAGGCTCAGGGTGATATTGCTCAGCGCGACAACCTCGAAACCCGAACCTCGAACCTCGAACCTCATCTGCCAATCATTTTCTTTATCGCATTCAGTTTCATCAGTGCTTCGATGGGCGTTAAAGTGTTGATATCTATTTTCGTGAGTTCTTCGCGGATGTTTTCCAAAACCGGATCGTCTAATTGGAAAAACGAAAGTTGCAGATTTTCTTCCGTGATGCGTTTTATTTTCTCGGAACCGCCGTTTTGCGGACGGCTTTCTTCTAAAGTTTTCAGAATTTCGCCGGCGCGATTCACCACTTTTGCAGGCATTCCCGCCAATTTCGCAACGTGAATCCCGAAACTGTGCTCGCTGCCGCCCGGAACCAATTTTCGTAGAAAAATAATATTTCCCTTGTTTTCCTGAATGGAAACGTGAAAATTTTTAATCCGCTCAAAATTCACGCTCATTTCGTTCAATTCGTGGTAATGCGTGGCGAAAAGCGTTTTCGGTTGTGCCGGATGTTGATGCAAATATTCGGCAATCGCCCAAGCGATGGAAACGCCGTCGTACGTTGAAGTTCCGCGCCCGATTTCATCTAATAAAATCAAACTTCTTTCGGAAATATTATTTAAAATATTCGCCGCTTCGTTCATTTCCACCATAAATGTAGATTCGCCCGCCGAGAGATTGTCGGTAGCACCGACCCGCGTAAAAATCTTGTCCAAAATTCCGATTTCCGCACGTTTCGCCGGAACAAAACTCCCGATTTGCGCCAGCAAACAAATAATCGCCGTTTGCCGCAAAATAGCCGATTTTCCCGACATATTCGGACCCGTAACCATAATAATTTGCTGCAAATCTCGGTCTAAAAAAATATCGTTTGGAATGTATTTTTCGCCCAGCGGAAGCGTGTTTTCAATAATCGGATGCCGCGCTTCCTGAAGTTCTATCGCAAAACTTTCGTTCAAAACGGGTTTCGTAAAACTCTCGGAAACAGCGAGTTCCGATAAACCTACGGCAATATCCAACTGCGCAACGATGCCGGAATTTTCCTGAATTTTATCCATATAAATCAACGTTTCCGAACAAACTTTTCGGTAGAGTTTGTGTTCCAAAATCGCCATTTTTTCTTCCGCTCCCAAAATTTGATTTTCGTATTCTTTCAATTCTTCGGTGATGTAGCGTTCGGCGTTTACCAAAGTTTGCTTGCGAATCCAATCTTCGGGAACCTTGTTTTTATGCGTGTTTCGGACTTCAATATAGTATCCGAAAACCTGATTGAAATCTATTTTCAAACTCGAAATTCCGGTTTTTTCGATTTCGCGTTGACACATTTCGTCCAAGAAATTTTTGCCTTTGCTTTGCAGATTTCTCAATCGGTCGAGTTCTTCGGAAACACCCTGTTTTATTACGTTTCCTTTGGAAATATTCACCGGAAGTTCTTCGTTCAAGTGCCGATTCAAAAATTCTATAAGTTCGTTCAAATCGTTCAAAGGTTCTATCCAAGCCAAAATTTGATGATTCGGATTTAGGATTTCCTTTATTTTTTTAATGTTGATTAAACTTTGCCGCAAATAACCCAATTCTTTGGGATAAATTTTTTCCGCCGCCAATTTTCCCATCAGTCTGTCCAAATCCGAAACCGATTTCAAAAGTTGCGAAATTTCATATTTTAAAGCATCGTTTTCATTAAAAAATTCGATGAGCGAAAGCCGTCTATTGATTTCATTTACAGACTTTAACGGCAAAATAATTCTTCTTCGGAGCAATCTTCCGCCCATCGGCGTAGAAGTTTTGTCGATGATGTCTAAAAGAGATTTTCCGCCGCTGTTTGCGGGATAAACGATTTCTAAATTTCTGAGCGTGAAATGATCCATCATCAAAAAATCCTCCTGCGGAATTGCGGAAATTTTGGTGATGTGCGACAAAAGATTGTGATGCGTATCTTCCACCAAATAAGCGAAAACCGCACCTGCAGCCGTAACCGCGAGTTTTTGTTCTTCGATTCCGAAACCTTTTAAAGAATTGGTTTTGAAATGATTGGTGAGTTTTTCATAGCCAAAATGGTATTGAAACGCCCAATCTTCCATTTTGAAAACGTTTCTGTTTTTCAGTTGTTCGGGAACGGGAATGCTCCTTTGGTAAAGGATTTCGCTGGGGTCAAACATATGAACGATGTGCAGCAATTTTTCAAAATTTCCTTCGGAAACCAGAAATTCTCCGGTGGAAACGTCTGTGAGTGCCATTCCGTATTTTTCTTTTTCTTTGTGAACGGAAAGCAGAAAATTGTTTTTTCCGGCGTTCAAAACCTGATCGTTGAAAGTAACGCCCGGAGTTACCAATTCCGTAACGCCGCGTTTCACGATTCCTTTTACCATTTTCGGATCTTCGAGTTGGTCGCAAATCGCCACGCGAAATCCGGCACGCACCAATTTCGGCAAATAAGAATTTAGAGAATGATGTGGAAAACCCGCCAATTCCGTATGTTCGCCGTCGTTTCCTCTTTTGGTGAGAACAATTCCCAGAGCCTGCGAAGTTTTGACGGCATCTTTCCCGAAAGTTTCATAAAAATCTCCGACACGAAAAAGCAAAAGAGCATCGGGATATTTCGCTTTGATGGCGTTGTATTGCTTCGTTAGCGGCGTTTCTTTCTTCATCGGGAAATTCTTGTTTCAGGACAAAAATATGAAATTGAAATGAGATTTTTAGTATATTGACAGATATATTTCAGTATTAAATAATTGAAAATCAAATTATTAAAGACTCCAAAATTACTTTCCGCTTTCCAAAATTTTCTGCAAAATTCTGTGTGTAATCATATAAGTTGGTTTCACACCCGTCAAGCCAAGTCCGCCCGATGAAAGCGTGCCGCCGGTTTCCAACGGATTGTCGGAAGCGTAGTAAGCGTACATCACAAACAAATCCGGAGAAATGTGATGCCGAATTTTCGATGCCACCTGAATTGCTTTTTGATAATGCGCGCCTTCCATTTCCAAACCGATGGCTTTCCACGACGTGTTCATAAAATAGGAAAGAATATCCTTGTTTTGAAGCGATGTCCCGAGAACCGTAACCATCGGACCCGCAAAAGATTTTAATTTTTCATCCTCGAAATCTTTGATTTTCAGGGCGTTTTCAAAAACATAATTATCGGCGGTACCTTCAAAAATATGGGCGGTCGGAATCATAATATCGCCTTTTCTGCCGGTCAAAATTCCTGCTTTTCCCATTACCGAAACCGATTTCACTTTCATTGTGAAAGCATTTTTTCCGGAATTGTGCGGGCGAAGCAATTCGTCCATAATTTCGTACGCTTGTTCGCCGAAAGCATAATCGAAAACCAGCAAAACATCGTCTCCGCCGAATTTTGAGGAAGCGAAAACCGTATTTTTCAAATCCGTTTTGTTTAAATCAATAATCTGCACGTCAATATTGCTGCCGCTGTGGTCTTTGATGTAAATCAATCCTTGTTTTTGAGCCTCGTCCAAAACTTTTTCCTGAAGCGTTTTTTTGTTGCTGATGTCTTCATAGAGTTTGTAATCTACCTCTTTTCCCGATTTTTTATTGAGCGCATCGTTGGCAAAAAGCATATTTTTCACCGAGTGCATATTGGCGGAAATGATGTGTAGATTTCGCGTTTGAAGTCCGTTGGCAACCAAAGTTTCTTTCACTTTGTGCGCCCATTTTTCGCCGAAAAAATGATGCCCGACCCGCTCTCTCAAAATTGCGCTGAAAAATATTTCTCTGTCGCGAACATCTTTTAAATCTTCCAAACTTGCTTTTCCGAGGTGGTAAATTATTTTAAACAAACGATCCGGATTTTCTTCGCTGCCGAAATTGTTGTAGGCATTCAAAGTTTCGTCAAACGTTCTGCCCAAAAGCGACGAAAGGTGAATCAGTGCGACTTCTTTTTCTTTTCTGCTGAATTTTTTTTCGCCCAAAGCCACTTTTTCAATGATTTGCCACGCTCTCACGGGTTTAAAATTTTCTTCGGACACGAAAGCCAAATCTCGGATTTTATCGGCTTCGATGTAGAGAAACGTGAGGTGCGTCAAAATATCGTAGATTTCGGAGCGTCCCAAAAGTACTTCGATGTTCATTTGATGTTCATCAATTCTGTAGCAATTTCTTCGGCGTTTTTTAGGAATAATCACCTCGAAACTTCCTTTGTTAAAGCCTTCATCGGAAGTCAGATGTACGAAAGGTGTTTCTTCGATTCCTTCGGGAAGTCGGTCTAAAACGTAGAGCAAACCGTCTAATTCCACTTTGTTCGGGACGTTCATCGAGCCGTAAATTTCCGGTGCGATGATCATCAGCAATGTTCGTAAAGATTCTCCCGAAATGCCTGCCGGTTTGAAAAAACCTCTGTAAAAAAGATGTCTCATCGTAACATACAGTTTTTCAATGGCATCTGTGGTTTCTCTGGCTCTGGAATTGACCATGGTTTTGTGTTTTAAAAAAGTTTGCAAAGGTACAGATTATTTTTGTTTTAAATACAGAGTAGTCAATGTTCTTGCCCAATATTTCGGTGTTTGATGCTCATTTTGCAAATGTGCAATAATGTTTTCATAATGATATATTTTATTTTTAAATTATGTGATTTTACTTAAATATTTTCTATAAACCTACCCCAAACCACTCATCGGAATAATATTTACATCAGCGTTCAGAGGCAGAAATTGATTATAAAAACATATAATCGCGCCTTTTCCTGCGGACAATTTTAAAGATTTCAAGACGTTGAAATTTTTCACATCGCTTTCTTTTGGCGAGGCGGTGCGTTTTATTTCTATCGGATAAAATTTTCCGTTGCGCTCTATCAATACGTCTATTTCTTTTTTTTCTTTATCTCGGTAAAAATAAATATGAGCAGATTTTCCGTTAAACAAATAACTTTTCAGAATTTCGGAAACCGCATAAGTTTCTAAAATTGCACCGCTCATCGCACCGATTGAAAGCGTTTCTACACTTTGCCAACCGCTTAAATAGCAACACAATCCGGTGTCGAGAAAATACAATTTCGGCGTTTTCACGGCGCGTTTCGTGATGTTGTTGTGATAAGGCTGCAACAGATAAACCAATCCCGAAGTTTCGAGCAGCGAAATCCACGATTTTATGGTAGGAACGCTCACGCCGACATCGCTTGCCATATCGCTGTAATTAAGCAATTGCCCCGTTCGCGCCGCCGCCACTTTCATAAATCTGATGAACAAACTTTCGTCGGAAATGTTGGTCAAATCTCGAATATCTTTTTCAATATACGTTTTTAAATACGAGGAATAAAACAAGTTCCAATCCATATTTTCATTGGCGTAAAGTTCAGGAAATGAGCCTTTTAATATCAAAGCATAAATATCGTGTATATCTAAAAAAACAGTTGTATTTTCTATATTTTCGGGTAAAAAAGGCTGATTTTTTCGGCGAAATTTTTCTGCTTGAGACAAGCCTTGCAATTCCAAAATAGCCGCCCTTCCGGCAAGACTTTCGGAGACATTTTTCATCAATAAAAATTGTTGCGAACCCGTGAGCCAGAACATTCCTTTTCGTTTTTCTTTGTCCACTGCCATTTTTATGTAGGGAAAAAGTTGCGGCGCATATTGAATTTCATCAATAAACAAGGGCGTTTTGTAGGTTTGCAGAAAAAGGGCAGGATCATTTTGCGCCAACGCCCGAATTTGCGGATCGTCAAGCGTAATATAAGTTCGTTCAGGTTCTTGATATTGCTGAAAAATCGTGGTTTTCCCGACTTGTCGAGGACCTGTAATCAACACTACCGGAAAAGTTTTCGTAGCGTTTTTTATCGTTTCCGAGAGCGTTCTTTCAAAAAACATATTTTCCATAATATTTTTCGACTAATTTAAAGTATTGTTTTAAATTAGTCGCAAATATACGAATTTTATTTTTACTTTCATTCATCATCCATTCCTTTTCCGTCTAAAATTTTAGGGTAATATTTTTGGCTTGTTTGATTAGCGTTATAAAATATCAGTCTCCTGCTTCCGCAGTTTTTCAGATTTTTGAAGAAAAATTAATCGTGAATTTTCATTGATTTCTGCTTTAATTTTTATTGTTTATTTTCCTTGGCAAAACTGCTCCAATGGATATTTAAGAAATTATTTGCCTTTAGAACGAAAAAAGTATATTTTTGCCGACAAAATAATTTAATTATGTCTTTGGAGAAACATATCAATATCGAAAAAAATATACTTGAAGCATTTAATGAAACGGAATTAAAAAAACGGCTGTCAAAGGAAGATTACGAAAAAATGAAATTGTCTAAAAGACAAATCCATTTTAATAAAGGTGATGTGATTTTTGAAGACGATGAGCAACCTGAAGGAGTCTTCCTTATTAAAATTGGAACTGCAAAACTTTCGAAATCAGGCGCTTATGGAAAAGAACAGATTTTAAGATTTATAAAAGAAGACGATTTGCTCGGCTATCGTTCCTTGCTTTGCGGCGAAAATTTTCAGGCAAAAGCAGAGGCGATGACGGATATGGAAACTGTTTTTTTTCCGGCAGAAATTTTTCTTCATCTCTTGGAAGTGGATTCTAAACTTTCCTATGCAATGCTTAGAAAAATCGCTTACGAATTGGGAGAATCTTCCAACATGATTACTTTTCTTGCGCAAAAAACCGTTCGAGAACGGCTTGCGGAAATTCTGATTTTGCTGGAGCAAAAATTGGGAACCGATCCGGAAGGTTTCATCAAAATTTCTTTGACGCGCGAAGAGATTGCCAATCTGATTGGAACCGCCACAGAAAGTGCTATTCGCCTGATTTCGGAATTTAAAGCCGACAATCTGATTGAAGTGGACGGCAGAAATTTCAAAATTCTGAACCATCAAAAATTGATTAAATTGGGACACGTCGTGATGTAAAATTGCGAACTTCAAATAACCGATGAATTTACCAAAATATACTTTTAATTGGAAAGGTGCAGTCGCTCTTTTTGCCGGTGGAATTTTTGCGACTTTGGTTTTGTCCGTAGTTGCTGTCGGTTTTCAAATTATCTTAAAAAAAGATATACAAAATTCCGGTTTTTTCTCAATTTTTTCTCTTGCTTTCATGTGGATAGCGGTAGTTGCGGCGTTTGATTATTTCGTTTGTCGCCCCGAAACAGGAAAAAAACTGAAATTTAATTTTTCATCCGCCAATTTTTACACTTATTTTTTAATTTTCCCGATGATGTTCGGAATGATGTTGATCGGAGATTTTGCGGTTTCTCAAATTCCTACAACCGGATTTTTTTTCGAAGAATATTATAAATTTTTCTCCGGTTTAATGAAAGAATTAACGAAAAATACTTTCGTAATGATAGCATCCGTCGTGATTGTTGCTCCGATTTTCGAGGAAATTGTTTTTCGCGGAATCATTCAAAAAGGATTGATAAACGGCGGAATGAAGCCACAATCCGCAATTTGGATTTCATCTCTGATTTTCGGGTTGGTTCACGGAAATCCGTGGCAATTTGCAGGTGCGGTTCTGCTGGGATTTGTGTTGGGAACGGTTTATCACAAAACCAAATCTTTGTTGCTCCCGATATTGCTGCATTTTTTTAACAATTTGATTTCCTTGATGTTACTTGAATTTTCTTCCTCCGAAAGTTTCGCACAAGCCTTTCACATTTCAGAATGGCTGACATTGATTATTGGAATTGCGATTTTTTCTGTGTTTTACTATTTCTTTATCACAAAATATAAATCCGGAAACAAAACTTTGAACATTGCAGGTCAAACGCATTGAAATTTTAAATATTTATAACAAATAAATCAAATATGTTTAATAATTTCTAAATATTTAAGTATAATCTTAATGCAGAGAATTTTTAATCCTGAATCAAGTTCAGGACTGAAAAATATTTTAAACGCAAAGTCGTTTTCACTCTGCAACCGGAAAAACGCATTAAGAGAACACATGCCTTTGCATTTTCGAAAAGTCAAGATAAAAGTATGGCGAATTTTGCGTTAAAAAAAGACGGCGGATTAACATTTTTTAATGCTTTTAGCCTGTGAACTTTGAACTTTGAATAATTATGGCTTCTCACAACGATTTTGGAAATAAAGCGGAAGAATTGGCAGCGGATTTTTTAGTAAAAAATAATTATAAAATCCTCGCTAAAAATTTTCGTTTTCAAAAAGCGGAAATCGATATTATTGCCGAAAAAGATGATTTAATCATCATCATCGAAGTAAAAGCACGATCGAGCGATGCGTTTGCACTTCCGCAAGAAGCTGTCAATAAAAAGAAAATTCGGCTCATCGTTTCGGCAGCAAATTATTTTTTGGAAGAAAGCGGTTCGGAAAAAGAAATCCGGTTTGACATCATCACCGTTCTTCCGGACAAAGCCGGAAATATGGAAATCAACCATATTGAAAACGCGTTCCAAAGCATTGATTCTGTTTAAGATACAAGATTTGAAGATTTCAAAAAAGTCTTTATTCTTCAAATCTAAATTTCGCATAAATCAATTCATCTATAAATTCCCCGTTTTTGAATATCGCTTTTTTTAATTTTGCTTCGAGCGAAAATCCTGCGTTTTCCAGTATGCGTTGGGATTTTTCGTTTGTAGAAAATGGTCGGGCAAACATACGAACAATGTCGAAAGTTTGAAATCCATATTTCGTAATTTCCCGAACCGCTTTTGAAGCAATTCCGTGTCCCCAAAATTCTTCGGCTAACCAATAACCGATTTCTGCATTTTTTTCGTGAATATCCGATTGAAGAACAATTCCGATGGAGCCGACCGCCTCTCCGTTCACTTCTATTGCAAAAACCCGAGTCGGATTATCATTCGCAATCATCGCCAAATATGCTTTTCCGTCTTCGCGAGTGTAAGGGTGTGGAAATCTGTTTGTCAGCCATTTTGCAATATTGGGATTGTCGGCATATTTTATCAAACTTTCCAAATCCGTTTCGTTCCATTTTCTTAGTTTAAATTCCATAATTCAAAAATTCAAGGCAAAATTCAAAAGAAGCAAGAAGCCAATCGTCAATAACAAATTTAATCTAATTCTTTCAAATAAGTCAATTTGTAATTCGGCAAAAGTTCGGGATGAAAAATTTTGACGTAATCTTTCAAAACCAAATCCGCGCGCACGGTTCCGCTTTCAAAATAATCATTGGATTTTTCCTTTTCTTTCGCGGTATTCGCATAGAGTTTTCCGATGCCGAAAACTTTCAGTTTCGCGTAATTCGGATTGGCGGTCAGAAGTTCGGATTTGCTTTTTTTGTTGCCGATATTTACCCAAAATTCTGCGTTTTGCGATTTTGAAAAAACTTCCTCAAAACTCAACGGAACGGCTTTTTCATCGATGTTTTCTTTGAAAATATAATCGCCGCCGGCATCTTTTATAAATTCGGCGATTGAAGTTTTTCCGCCCGCCAAAAACCATTGATTTCCATACATTTCGTTCGATAAAACGAGTGGTGTTTTTTTGGCGGTTAATGCTAATTTTTTTAAATCGTTATAATTTTTTTCGATTTCGGAATATTTAGATATTGCTTTGTTTTCAACGCCGAAAAGTATCCCGAAAAGTTCAATGATTTTGGCTTTTTCCAAAGGTTTTTGTTCCAAATAATCATCAATAAAAATAATTTCGATGCCGTTTTTTTTCAGCAAATCGTAGGTGTTTTCAAAACTTTGAATATAGTTTGTGAAAATGGCGTTCGGTTTTGAAGCGATGATTTTCTCGATGTCGTATTTCTGCTCGTTTCCGATGTTTTCAATTTTATTTTCTCTGATGCGCCGATGAATTTTTTCCGAATAAATATATTCCGGGCTGGAAATTCCGACAATTCTGTTTTCCTCGCCCAATTCCGTGAAATAGCCTGCCAAACTTGCGTTCAGCAGCATCACTTTTTGTAGCGGCAATTTGGATTTCGGAATTTTATAAGTGAATTTTCCGGATTGAAATTCGAGGAAACCGACATCGTTTCGATATTGGATTCGTGCGGAAATTTTCGTCCGTTGATTATCGGAAATTGCGTTTTCTTTCTTGCAGGAAATCGGCAAAAAGATTAATAAAAACAGAAAGATTTTCGGATTCATCTTTCAAAGAAAATAATTTTATTTTATATTTGCAAACTGAAAATCAAGGACACGTAGCTCAATTGGATAGAGCGTCAGATTACGGCTCTGAAGGTTGAGGGTTCGACTCCTTCCGTGTTCACAAAGAAAACAAAACAAAAATCCCACCTCATCCATAAATAAAGCGGGATTTTTTCGGGTTTAAAATTCGGTATTATTGTGAAGATTTTCCCAACAACAGAAGTTCCTCCACGCGGATTTCGGTAATGTAGCGTTTTTGTCCGTCGGTTCCCTCAAAACTTCTATACACTATTTTTCCTTCCACCGCGATTTCTTTCCCTTTTTCCACATATTTCTGGAAAATTTCTGCGGTTTTTCCGTGGGCTACCAAATTGTGCCATTGCGTTTCCTCCACTTTTTCGCCTTTCGCGTTCGTGTAGAAATCCGATGTTGCCAA
>JAITMJ010000049.1 GCA_031277475.1 Flavobacteriaceae bacterium | reverse complement strand
AATGAAAAATATATTAATAATATTAAGTTTAGTGTTAGCCCAATTGGGTTTTGCACAGGAATATCCTTTGGATTATAAAGATGATGTTCCAAACGGAGCATATTATAAAGATATGACCGAAATATATCGGTTTGTGGAAAGGAACTTGGGACGGCAAAACCCTCTATTTGGAATTGAAAAAATATAAATACAAATTAGGAGACGATGTTAATTATGTCTATCGCGATATGATACTTGGTGAAAGAAAAATAATAGCCTCCAACGGAACAGTAGAAATAGACCGAATTACAAATTTTGATTACGAAGATCCGGAATTTCTGGGAATGGGGATAAATTTGGGAAACGGTTTACAAAAAACTATCACTTTTTACCCCCAAAATATGTGTAATAAATCGGTAGAACTAATCGTTACCGATATTGGCATAACACAGATGACGCTGCAATTCAGGTATGTTCCAAGTAGCATAGATCCAAGTTGTCAGTATTACAATTCTGTGGTGCAAGGCAACGATCTCCCAATAAATTTTCCAAGGGGAAGTTTCACACTGACAAAACAATAAAAAATAAAAACCGCCAAATAAAGGCGGTTTTTTTATATTTTTGAGATTAAAAAAACAATGAAAAGTATTTTATTTATATCATCTCTATGCATACTATTTTCCTGCTCCTCACAAAAAAATAAGACAGAAATCATTCGACTACATCACATTAATGCTATTATAATAGGTGGAGATGAAGTAGAAATTACACTTATCCCAAAGAAAAGCAAAAGAAAATGTCCGGTAATTGTGAAAATTTTTAGAGACGGAGAGTCCTATGACAGAAAAAGAATTTCGTATGAAAAATACCAACAAATCCGAGATACTATTTTAACGATAAGTCAGGAAAAAATCAATATCCCTCAAAATGAGAATTATCTTATCGCAATTCTTGACGGAGGTAGCAATTCAATTTATTTTAAAAAAGATACTATTGAGAGAAAATTTTATACTTACGCAATTATAGAAAAATATCACGGAAGTTTTTACCGAGCGGCAGAATTAATTTTAAACAGCGCAAAAATGGATATTCGAGATATTGATTAACATAAAAATCCTCAATTTTGTTTGAGGATTTTTTTGTTTATAAAAAACAACTAAATTCGTCCTATAAATATTTGTTATGAAAAAGACAATCTTCCTCTTTTTATTGGCTTTATGTTCAAGTTGTTACGACCAAAAAACCATTTTTGGGAGCCAAGACCGATTGGTTTGGGAAGATTTTCAAGGAAAAGTTCCGAAAAACGCCAAATTTGAATCATACACACGTTATGAGATCGTTTTCAGATATAATTATGAAACAGAAGTAAACCCCAAAGTATATTTTGATAAGAAAAAATCTACTTGGAAAACAAACTATGACAATTATGTTCCTAAAAAAATCATATCTGTAGAAACAAAGGTATTTATACGTAAGAAAACGTCTTGGGTTAAAAAAGATAAAAAATCTGATGATTTGCTTAACCATGAACAAAAGCATCTCGATATTGCGCTCTATTTTGAAAGAAAATTAAACCAAGCCCTATCAGGATTACTGCTAATCGAAAAAAATCCAAGAATATTCAGCGCAAAAGCAAGAGAAATAGCGATTAAAATAATTAATGAAAACTTGGCTTTCCAATCAGAATACGACAAAAAAACCAATCACGGCAAAGATATGGAACAACAAAAAATCTATGATGAAAAAATAAACAAAATGCTTGCGGAATTTGAAAATTAAGTATAGACTATTTGCAAAATAATAAAGTCGAAAATTCAAAAATCCCCTTCCGCAAACGTTTTCTGATTTTTATTACTTTTTATTTTCCAAAAGTTTTCTCATAAAAGAAATTTCGCTTGTCAAGGTTACATAGAACACAAGACAAATTTTTAGAGTTAATCATCCGATTCTCTATCTATCAAATCCAAAAAACCTTGCTCATCCAAAATTTCGATGTTTCCGAGGTCTTGGGCTTTTTTCAATTTGCTGCCGGCTTTTTCGCCGACCACCAAATAATTCAGGTTTTTGGAAACTGCGGAAATGTTTTTCCCGCCGTGTTTTTCTACCATTTCTTCGGCTTGCTCGCGCGTGAAAAGTGAAAGTTTTCCGGTGAAAAGAAAAGTTTTTCCGTCCAAAACATCGCTCAAAATTTCATCGGAATTTTCGGATTTTTTCAACCGAACGCCGTAAGATTTCAAACGCTCTATCATCAACAGGTTTTCGGGGTTTTTAAAGAAATCCACAATGCTTTCCGCAATTTTTTCGCCGATGTCTTCCACCTGACAAAGTTCTTCGGCGGTGGTATTTTTCAAAATTTCGATGGTCGGGAAATTTTTTACCAATTTCTTGGCAACGGTTTCCCCGACGTGTTTGATGCCGATTCCGAACAGCACTTTTTCAAACGGAATTTCTTTGGATTTTTGGATGCCGTCGAGAATATTTTGCGCCGATTTTTCCGCCATTCTTTCGAGCGGAAGCAGTTGTTCT
The DNA here is from genome assembly GCA_031277475.1 of Flavobacteriaceae bacterium. Classification (GTDB taxonomy): domain Bacteria; phylum Bacteroidota; class Bacteroidia; order Flavobacteriales; family Weeksellaceae; genus JAITMJ01. Next base: position 5,529 of record JAITMJ010000049.1, on the reverse strand, counting down.
TTCGTGAGAGTATAAAAATCGGCGGCGTTTTCCACGAGTTTTTCCCTAAAAAGTTGCTCAATCGTTTCGCTGCCCAAATTTTCAATATTCATGGCTTTTCTGGAAACATAATGAATCATTTTTCCCACCACTTGCGGCGGACAGTGCATTTCGTTCGGACAAAAATGTATCGCTTGATCTTCTAATTTTATGAGTTCGGTTCCACATTCGGGACAGTTTTTAATGTATTGAATTTCAGGTTGATACAGATTTCTTTTTTCCAAATTCACGCCCACGATTTTCGGGATGATTTCGCCGCCTTTTTCCACATAAACGAAATCGTTTTCGTGCAAATCGAGTTTTTTAATGATGTCTTCATTGTGAAGCGAAGCCCGTTTTACCACAGTTCCCGCCAGCAAAACCGGTTTCAAATTGGCGACCGGCGTGATTGCTCCCGTTCTCCCGACTTGATAGGAAACACTCAACAATTCGGTTTCCGCTTTTTCCGCTTTGAATTTGTATGCCATCGCCCAACGCGGAGATTTTGCGGTGTAGCCGAGTTGCTGCTGCTGTTTCAAGGAATTTACTTTAATCACAATTCCGTCAATTTCAAAAGGAAGTTTGTGTCTTTCGGAATCCCAAAATACGATGAAATTTTTCACTTCGTCCAAAGTTTTGCAACATTTTGCTTGATCTTCGGACACTTTAAAACCCCAAGATTTCGCTTTTGCCAAGAGTTCCCAGTGCGTTTCGGCGGGATATTCGTCTGAAATATATTGATACAAAACCGCCGAAAGCCCGCGTTTTCGAACTTCGCCGGAATCCTGCATTTTTAGACTTCCGCTTGCCGTATTTCTGGGGTTCATAAACGGATCCAAACCTTCCTCTTCCCGAATTTTATTGATTTTATCAAAATTTTTCCGCGTCAGATAAATCTCTCCGCGAATGAAAAAACTTTTGGGAAAATCGCCTCTCAAAGCCAGCGGAACATCGGAAATGGTTCTCACGTTGTTGGTGATTTCATCGCCCTGAAATCCGTCTCCTCGCGTGATGGCGCGGGAAAGTTTTCCGTTTTCGTAGAAAATAGAAATCGAAGCACCGTCGTATTTCAGTTCGGCAACGAATTCTACGGGTTCGTCAATGGTTTTTACGATGCGTTTTTCCCAATCTTCAAGATCATTAAAATCATAAGAATTGTCTAAAGAATACATTCGGAATTGGTGCGGAACGGTCGGGAAATTTTTTGTAATTCCTCCGCCCACGCGTAAAGTCGGCGAATTGGGATCGGCAAATTCGGGATATGAAATTTCGAGTTCTTGCAGTTCTTTCAGTTTGGCATCGAACTCAAAATCCGAAATCGTGGGATCGTCTAAAATATAATAATCGTAATTATGCCGATGAAGTTCTTCGCGAAGGGATTCTATTTTTTGTTGAGTGTTCATTTGGTGATTTTCTTTTTGTTGTTGGTTTTTCTAAAAATACAAATTAGTTTTCACGGCACAAAAAATCACTCCGGAAATTTTCGAGACGAAAATGAAATTATTGGAAAAATTTTAAAACCAAGAATCAAGATTTGAAAATAAAGCTACGCGATGAAATCCCAAAAATTCGTATCTCGAACCAAAGTGCCAACACTTCGATTTGTCATTCTGAGCAAAGTCGAAGGACTGTTGAAGAATCAGTGTGACAAGCCAAAAGCCAGCAGCCGTCAGCGAACATACATCGCTTTTCTGATTTCTTCTTTCACTTTTTCGAGTTTCGGGAACCATTCGGCGAACAAGGCGGCGGAATATGGCGCAGGCGTGTCCGGCGTGGTAATTCTTTTAATCGGAGCGTCCAAATAATCAAAGGCTTTTTGCTGAACCATATACGCAATTTCCGAAGAAACCGAAGCAAAGGGCCAGGCTTCTTCCAAAATCACCAAACGATTTGTTTTTTTTATCGAGTTTAAAACCGCTTCATAATCCAACGGACGAACGGTTCGCAAATCAATCACTTCCACAGAAATACCTTCGTTTTCCATTTCTTCGGCGGCTTGCATCGCTAATTTCATAATTTTTCCGAAGGAAACCAGCGTTACGTCTTTTCCCGTTTTTTTGATGTCGGCTTTTCCGATGGGAATGTAGTATTCTTCATCCGGAATTTCCATTTTATCGCCGTACATTTGTTCGGATTCCATAAAAATCACAGGGTCGTTGTCCTGAATTGCCGTTTTCAAAAGCCCTTTTGCATCATAAGGATTTGACGGAACTACCACTTTCAAACCCGGGCAATTTGCATACCAACTTTCGAAAGATTGAGAATGTGTAGCACCGAGTTGTCCGGCAGAAGCCGTCGGTCCGCGAAAAACAATCGGGCAATTCCATTGTCCGCCGCTCATTTGTCGGATTTTTGCAGCGTTGTTAATGATTTGATCAATGCCGACCAAAGAAAAATTAAACGTCATAAATTCCACAATCGGACGATTTCCGTTCATTGCGGCACCTACGGAAATTCCGGCAAAACCGAGCTCGGCAATCGGCGTATCAATGATTCTTTTGGGTCCGAATTCGTCCAACATTCCTTTGGAAGCCTTGTACGCGCCGTTGTATTCGGCTACTTCTTCGCCCATTAAATAAATAGATTCATCTTTTCGCATTTCCTCGCTCATCGCCTGTGCAATCACCTCTCGAAACGTATATTCTGCCATATTTCTAATTAATTGTGAGTTGCAAAATTAGAGATTTTTTTTAGAACCGAGAAGTAAGGCAACAATCAACAATAGGCTAAACACATTAAAATCTCAATATTTTTAATAAATAAATAAATTAATATATTTAATAATTTCCAAATATTTAAGTATAATTTTAACACAAAGAGTTTTTAATCCTAAGTTCAGGACTGAAAAATATTTTAAACGCAAAGGCGTTTTCTAAAATCCGGATAAAATAGAAATCTTTGCGTTAAAAAAAGACGGCGGATTAACATTTTTTAATGCGTTTAGCCTGCAATCAACAGTTTTTTTTTCGGCAAAAAAATCCTTAATTTGCAGCAGGAAAATCAATCTTTAAATCTAAATTAATTATGGATTTTGAAAATATTATTGTAGAAAAGGAAAACAGAATTGCGACGGTTATCATCCATCGTCCACAAAGTCTTAACGCATTGAATATCAGAACCATTTCAGAACTCGGTATTGCTTTGGACGATTTGGTTTTGGATAAAGAAATCCGCGTAATCATCATCACCGGAAGCGGTGAAAAATCTTTTGTTGCCGGTGCGGATATTAAAGAATTTGCAGATTTCGGAAAAGAAAAAGCCGAAGAACTTTCAAGAAACGGACAAAATACACTGTTCAATAAAATTGAAAATCTGAACAAACCCGTGATCGCAGCGATTAACGGATTTGCTTTGGGCGGTGGTTTGGAATTGGCTTTGGCGAGCCATATCCGTTACGTTTCGGAAAATGCAAAATTGGGACTTCCGGAAGTTACGTTGGGTTTGATTCCGGGTTACGGCGGAACACAACGTTTGCCGAAATTGGTGGGAAAAGGTTGGGCAAATGAAATTATATTTTCTGCAAAAATGATTTCCGCACAGCAAGCGAAAGACATCGGTTTGGTGAACGAAGTTTTTGGTTTGGAAGAATTGATTCCGAAAGCCAAAGAACTCGCAAACATCATTGCCAACAATTCTCCGATGGCGATTGAAAAAGCGATAAAATCCGTCAATTCCTCCGATTCCGAAAAAGGTTTTGAAACGGAAATCTCATCTTTCGGCGAACTCTTTGAAATGGAAGATAAAACAGAAGGCGTGGCTGCGTTTTTGGAGAAAAGGAAACCGATGTTTTAGACGCTCACAGTAAATTTTAACATTCCGAAATGAATCAAATTCAGTGGAAGCACTGACCAATTGTATGGGTATCAAAAGTGAAAAGTTTAGGATTCCTCATAGAGAAATTGTTTGAGAATTTCTTAATTTAGCAAAAACTAAAAAATGATTGCTATTGCAGACGGCGGCTCCACAAAATGCGATTGGGTAATTCTGAACCACGAAGGAAATTTTCTCCACAAAACCGAAACCATCGGCTTTAATCCGAACTTAATCGACGTGGAAAAAATCCCGACAGAACTGCAAAACAATACCCTGCTTTTTGACGCGAGATTTAAAATAAATCGAGTTTTTTTCTACGGTTCCGGTTGTGGTATTCGGGAAAATTGTGATAAAATAGAACACGCACTTTCAAAATTTTTTACCCGTTCCGAATTTGTGATAAAAGAAGACCTCACGGCGGCGGCATATTCCGCGTACAACGGAAAACCGGCAATCGTTTGCATTTTGGGAACCGGCTCAAATTCCTGCTTTTTCGATGGCGAAAACATCAAACGCGAACTTCCGTCTTTGGGATTTATGCTCGGCGACGACGGTAGCGGCTGCGCACTCGGAAAAATTTTGGTGAAAAATTATTTTATGAAAAAACTTCCACCGGATTTGCACAAAAATTTCTCGGAAACTTACCAATTGGAAATCGACGAACTGATAAAAAATATTTATCATAATCCGCGTGCAAATGCCTATTTAGCGAATTTCAGCAAATTTATTTTGGAACGAAAAAATCATCCTTTTTTGCAACATTTGGTGTTTCAAGAATTGAAAAATTATTTTGAATTTCAGGTGCTTCCTTACGAAGAAAGCAAAACCTGTGAAATCAATTTTGTGGGGTCAATCGCGTTTTATTACGAAGATATTTTGAGAGCGGCGGCGGCGGAATTTCATCTCAACATCGGAAGCATCGTGCAAAAACCAATTGAAAAACTTGTGGAATATCACAGGAAATATATTTTAAGAAGTTAAAAGATTATGTTCGTAATTTTATTCGGAACCCGAATCTTCAAGTCTGTTAGAATTCCTATCTTTGATAAATTTTATTTTTCAGCAAAATGGTCGGAATAATAATGGGTAGCCAAAGCGATTTGGAAATTATGAAACAAGCCGCAGATTTTTTAAAATCTTTAGAAATTCCTTATGAACTCACGATTGTTTCCGCACATCGAACACCGGAGCGAATGTTGGAATATGCAAAATCTGCAAAAAAAAGAAATCTGAAAGTTATCATCGCCGGTGCCGGCGGAGCGGCTCATCTTCCGGGAATGATTGCAAGTTGCACCGCTTTACCCGTAATCGGCGTTCCGATTTTGTCCGCAAATTCTATTGACGGTTGGGATTCTATACTTTCGATTTTGCAGATGCCTGCGGGAATTCCCGTAGCAACTGTTGCTTTGAACGGTGCCGTGAATGCGGGAATTTTAGCCGCAAAAATTTTAGGAACAAGTGATAATCTGATTTCCGAAAAATTAGAAAAATATCAAATTTCCCTTAAAAACAAAGTGTTGGAAAACGCATCGGACATTAAAAAAGACTTCCCGAATCGGTTTGATTAGAGCAAAAATCATTTTTCCTCTTCGCGATAATCATTTTCCTCTTCGCGATAATCATTTTCCTCTTCGCGATAATCATTTTCCTCTTCGCGATAATCATTTTCCTCTTCGCGATAATCATTTTCCTCTTCGC
>JAITMJ010000039.1 GCA_031277475.1 Flavobacteriaceae bacterium | reverse complement strand
TTTAGGAACAAAAATTAAAAATTAGAGAATTATTTTTCAGACCTCCGTAATTATATTGATTTTCAGTAGTTTATAGTTGATAGTGATAAAATGTTTTTACACCTCTCGTAAAGAATTTTACATCTGCCTATTAAATAATTTTACACCTGACTTGTAAAGTATTTTTATACCTCGTGTTAAATAGTTTTACATCCCGTGTTAAATAATTTTATAACTCTTGTTAATAATTTTTATGACCTCGTGTTAAATCGTTTTACATCTCGTATTGGTTTTTGCAGATTTGAAATTTTGGTAATGAATTAAACTCTGTGCTGAAATCTTTAGTTATCCAAATACAGAAAAATTTTTACAATTATTCTGCCTTTATTTTGATTGTATTAACAACAATTTTGTATCTTTGCCCAAGTGCAAAACAGGGATTGTCCCTATATACAGACGTTTTTTGATTTGTTGTACTTATGTTGAACTCTTTTGAAAAAGAAAGTAAGCAATCCCTCTAAACAAAGGCTCTCACAGAAATATATTAAAACCCTTTCAGCCTTTTCTTTGGAATATTATTTGTAAAGAAATTTTAATGCGTTTGACCTGCCAACAATATACAGAAAATTTGTAGATACGAAAATATGTTGCACCTTTGCATCATTAAAGAAAAAGATTACTTAGTAACTATTGCCGGAAAATCGGGGTGGGTTGTTAAGTAATTTTTTTTATAAAAATCTCGGATAATTTTTTTGCGAAATTTTACGTCTTCGAGCATTGTTCCTGCCGGAATTTCAATCGGATTTTTAGGCATAAACTAAATTAATTTTAAGCCGTAAAAGTAGCCATTTCTTGAAAAAAAGTTGCTATCTTTACTGAGATATTTTTTTGTTTATGTGTTCTTTCAAATAGAAAATACAGAAAGCCAAAAGCCAAAAGCAATAAGCCCAAAGCAATATGCAAACCTACGCCCCAATATTTACCATAACTCCGGAAATTCTAAACGCCGTTTACGAAATAGCGGCAGATTTGGAACGGATTGATATTATTCGGGAGAAAGCATTAACGCCGCAACTGCGAAAAGAAAACAGAATAAAAACCATACATTCGTCTTTGTGGATTGAAGCCAATAGTTTGACATTGGCGCAAGTAACCGATATTGTGAACGGCAAGCGCGTTTCGGGACCGAAAAAAGATATTTTGGAAGTGAAAAATGCGATTGTTGCCTACGATGAATTGCTCGAGCGCAATCCTTACCAAGAAAAAGATTTGTTAAAACAACACGAATTGCTGATGAATGAATTGATTTCCGATGCAGGAAAATATCGCAATTCCGGTGTTGGCGTTTTTGACGGAGAAGTTCCTGTTCACATTGCGCCGCCTCATCAAAGAGTTCCGATGTTGATGAGCCAATTATTGGATTGGGCGGAAAATGCAAAACTTCCGCAAGTGGTAAAAAGTTGTATTTTTCACTACGAATTTGAATTTATTCACCCTTTCAGCGATGGCAACGGACGAATGGGCAGAATGTGGCAAACGCTTTTATTGTATCGGGAAAATCCGGTTTTTGCGTGGTTGCCGATTGAAACCGTCATCGCACAAAATCAGCAAGAATATTATCGAGCGTTGAGGCGTTCTACACATCATAACGACAGCGGAATTTTTGCTCAATTTATGCTCACTGCCATCAAGCAGGCAACGGCGGAATTTAAAGAAAAATATCAAAAAGGCGAAATTGGAAATGCAGATGTAAATGCAAGTGTAAATGCAGGTGTAAAATTATCAAAATTGCAAGAAAAAATCATTGCTTTAATTGCAAAAAACGGCAATATCTCACAATCTGAAATCGCAAAAAAATTAAAAATAAACGCATCTACGGTTTATCGAAACATCGAAAAATTAAAACAATTAGAAATCATCGAACGAAAAGGCTCCGACAAAACCGGAGTTTGGGTGGTGAAATAAAAATAAACGCATTATGCCCGAAACACAAAACATAGAATACAAATCCTCTTGGCGAGACGAGTTTTTGCGAGAAATCTGTGGTTTTGCCAATGCGCAAGGCGGTAAAATTTATATTGGTAAAGACGACGGCGGAAATACTGTTGATGTAAAAGATTACAAAAAACTGATGGACGAAATTCCCAACAAAACCAAAAACCTGATGGGAGTTTCCGTTGAAGTGAATTTACACGAGGAACTCAAAAAGCATTTTATCGAGATTGTTACGCCTCCTTATTCCGTGCCGATTTCTTTGCGAGGCAGATATTATTATCGAAGCGGAAGTGTGAATCAAGAACTGACGGGAACAGCACTGAACGAATTTTTGTTGAAAAAATCCGGCTTCACTTGGGATGAAATCATAGAAACCGACGCTACTTTTGATGATATTGATGAAAAATCGGTAAAAGCATATTTGGTAATGGCAAAAGACAAAGGCAGATTGCCCGATGTGGAAGGCTTAACAACCGAAGAAATTTTTAATAAACTGCGGCTTACCAAAAATGGAAAACTCAAACGAGCCGCTATTATTTTGTTTGGTAAAGATCCAAGAAAGTTTTATCTAAATGCTTTTGCGAAGATTGGCAGGTTTGGAAAAAGCGATGCCGATTTACGTTTTCAAGAAGTACAAGAAGGAAATATCATAGTGTTGTTGCGTGAAGTTTTAGAACAATTAAACCAAAAATTTCTCATTCGCAACATTCAATTTGAGGGATTTTTTCGTGTTGAAAAAGGTGAATATCCCACTCTCGCACTTCGTGAAATGTTGCTCAATGCGTTGATACATCGCAATTATATGGGAAGTTTCATCCAAATTCGTGTTTATGATGATAAAATCAATATATGGAACAGCGGCGTACTTCCCGAAGAAATAAGTTTGGAATCTTTGAGATATTTACATCCGTCAATACCTCGCAATTCGTTGATTGCCGATGTTTGTTTCAAAGGCGGATTAATTGATGCTTGGGGAAGCGGAACCGTTCGAATCATAGAAACTTGTGTGGAAGCCGGACTTCCGGAACCTGAATTGATTGAAAGAGACGGCGGATTTTTGATAACGCTTTTCAAAAATAATTCGGAAGAACTTCGGAATGATTTCGGAATGATTTCGGAACGATTTCGGAACGATTTCGGAAAGGAAGTTGTGGAAACATTGGATTTCATTTGCAAAAATCCGGAATACTCCGCGGAACAACTTGCAAAACTTGCAAAAAAATCCTCGCGGACAATAGAAAATCATATTGCAAAATTGAAAAATGCAGGTATAATTTATAGAAAAGGTGCAAAATTGGGCGGTCGTTGGGAAATCAATCTCGATGAATAATTCTGTAACGCTTTTCAAAAATAATTCGGAATGATTGCGGAATGATTTCGGAAAGGAAGTTATTATCAATTAAAATAATAACGTCATGTTTTTAAAACAGAAAATAAAAACCATTATGAATAATATTTAAAAGGATTGAAATAAAAACCTTGCAAAGCATATATTGATTTAAAAAGATAATTTTACCGAAGTTTTTAAATATAGATTATTGCTTATGGACTCTCAAAAATAATTTTACTAATGAATTAAAAACTAAAATCTCTCAACCTTAAACTTTAAACGAAAAATGACTTACAATGAAAACAAAAACTATTTTCCTAATTCTGTTATTTCTCGGCGTTTGCGGATTTGCCCAAAAAACCGGACAAGCCCGCATTGATTCGCTGCTGACAGAATTGAAAAAAACAACGAAAGAAGACAGCGTAAAAGCGAAATTGTTGTATGATATCGGTTTAGATTTTTATCGCATTTCATCTTTGGACGAAGCGGAACATTATGCCGACACAAGTTTGAAACTTTCTCAAAAAATAAAGTATAATTGGGGAATTGCGGCATCTTGCACGCTGCTTGGAAATGTAGAAATAAACAGAGGAAATTTGGATTCTGCCGTACATTTTTATAAACTCGTTTTGAATGCGCTTAAAGAAAGCAAAAATACCACGGGAATGACTTCCACATTAGCCAATTTGGGTGCAATCGAAACGAGTAGAAATAATGACGCACAAGCACTTTCTTACTTCCTTCAAGCACTTGATTTTGCAGAAAAACATAAACAAAATGATTTGTTAAGCCCTATTTACAACAATATATCCAACATTTATTTCAGTCAGAAAAACCTTCCGAAAGCAGAAGAATACACGAAAAGAGCCTTGTCTTTTGCACGCGAAATCGGAAATCAAAATGATGAAGGATATCCTTTGATGATGCTGGGAAATATTTCGCTTGAAAAAAAAGATACGCTTGTTGCAAAAAAATATTACGGACAGGCACTATCCATTTTTGAAAAATATGACGATAAAATGATGAAAGCAGAAGCGTTTGTTGACCTCGGAAATGTTGAAAAAAACATTGAAAAAAGGATTCAATATAAACTTTCAGCAAAAAAAATCTGGGACAGTATCGGTTCAAATACAAATAATTACGCATCCAATCTCCACGATTTGGCAAAAGACTACTTTCAAATTGCAAAAGATATAAAAGCCGGAAAAATACACCCCAATCTACAAATTCCAAACATCAATAATCCGCTTGATCAAGCCGAAAATTATTTGCTGGAGGGAATCGATATCTGCGATGAGCAAGGCTATTTGAATGTTAAAAGATATTGTTTATCAACGCTTTCCGAAATTCAAGAATTTAAAGGCGATTATAAAAATGCTTTGAAGAACTTTAAAGAAGGCAAAAAATTGGAAGATTCGCTATTCTCACAGGAAAATAAAAATAAAATTGCCGCTTTGGAAAGCCAAAAAGAAATCGATTTGCGCGACAGCCAAATAAAAATTAATCAACTCGCACTTTCCAACGCAAAACGCACGAGAATCGCTCTGATTGCAGGTTCGGGCTTGTTGCTCATCATCGGAGGTTTGCTGTTTTACCAAAGTCGAAATCGCAAGAAAAATAACAATATTTTGCTTAAATTGAACAAAGAATTAGACGAAGCAAACAAAGTAAAAACCACGTTTTTCGGAATCCTCAGCCACGATTTACGCAGCCCAATCGCCAATCTCATCAATTTTCTGCATTTGCAAAAATCTGCGCCCGAAGTTTTGGATAAAGAAAAATCCGAACGGCGACAAACGCAACTTACCGCTTCCGCCGAAAATCTCCTCGAAACGATGGAAGCCGTCTTGCTCTGGAGCAAAAGCCAAATGCAACGTTTTGAACCTCAGAAAAAACAAATATCCGCGGAACACTTGTTTTCATCGCTGCAAAAACAATCGCGTCTATCAGACGAAACCGAAAATTCGGGCATCAACATTTCTTTCCACAATCCGCAAAATATTTCCATTTTCACCGATGAGGATTATTTGAAAACCATAATGTACAACCTCACCGCAAATGCTTTGAAAGCCCTCGCAAACACAGAAAATCCGATGGTAGAGTGGAGTGCCGAAAAAACCGCCGACCATATTTTGCTTAAAATTCGAGACAACGGACCCGGACTTCAAAAAGAACAACTGAACGCACTTTACGACGAAAATGCAGCGATAGGAACACGATTCGGATTGGGCTTGCATTTAATTCGAGATTTAGCGAAGGCAATAGATTGCAAAATAGAATTTCAACCCGCAGAAAACGGTGGCTCGGAGTTTGAATTAAGGTTTTTACAAAAGTAAATTTAAAATATAATTAATTTTAAATTGTTTAATCCTTTTTTTACAAAAGTAAATTATTGTAATCTTAAAGAATTTTTAAATTAACAACCCTTTTCAGAGTTTCAAACTCTGAAAGGGTTTAAGAACACTTAAACCTTGAACTTTAAACTTTAAACCTTGAATATTAGTGCCTAAAATCCCTATCTTTTTTATCATCGAAATGAAGATGACGATCTTTTATTTTTATGGGATTTAAGAGGGAGGCGACCACGCTCGTTCCCAGAATTGCAACGATGATTAAGAGCGAGTGTGTGGTTTTAAAACCGATTTCCTCGAGGTAAGTGTGCATCAGCATTTTCACGCCGATAAACAAAAGTAAAGCCGCCAAACCGATTTTCAAATACCGCAATTTGTCCACAAATCCGGCTAAAAGAAAAAACATCGAACGCAAACCGATAATCGCGAAAATATTGGAAAAGAAAACGATGTAAGGGTCTTTGGTTACGGAAAAAATCGCAGGAATACTGTCGATTGCGAAAATCAAATCCGTAAATTCTACGATGATGAGCACCAGAAAAAGCGGCGTCATTTTCCAAATACCCTCGTTTTTTATCCAAAAATGTTTGCCCACAAATTGATTGTGAATCTTAAAATGCTTGTTCGCGAATTTCACAACCGGATGTTCGTGCGTATCGATTTTTTCGTGTTTGTTGCGGTCGAGATACATTTTAATCCCCGAATAAATCAGGAAAATTCCGAAAACATAAAGAATCCAACCGAATTTATTAATCAAAGCGGCACCCACAAAAATAAACACAAAACGCATCGCAATCGCTCCCAAAATTCCCCAAAAAAGAACACTGTGATAATTGCTTTTGGCAACATTAAACGACGTGAAAATCATTAAAATCACGAAAATATTATCTACGGAAAGTGCGTATTCCACGACATAACCCGTAAAAAATTCCATCGCCAGATTTTGATTGTAAATACTAATACTGTGCTCCAAATTTTCGGGATAGATTTTTATGGAATGATGGTGCTTGCGAACAACTTCTTTCAGCGTATCAATGGAATCAATATCGTGAATATAATGTCCGAAGTAGAGTAGTGCGATATAAAAACCTCCGGCTAATGCTACCACGAAAAAACTCATAATTCCGGCTTGTTTCATAGAAATATCGTTTCCTTTTTTGCCGAATAATCCCAAATCCAAAGCCAGTATAAAACCGATGAACACTAAAAATCCGATTAAAAAAATGATTTCGTTGGACATTATGAATAAAAATAACGCCAAATGTAAGGTTATTTCCCGACAAATTAAAATTTACAAATGTTTACGCAAAGCAATTTACAAATCAACGAGTAGAGTAGTGGTGTTTGAAATTTTTACCGTCAAATAGGGATTTTGCGGCGATTTTTAACTTAAAGTAAGTTTAATAATTAAGTTTAGATAAATTATATAAAAAACTGATTTTTAATTAATTACAATTTTAAATTAAAAATAATGCAATCCACAAATTTACTAACAGACATTTTGGCAGTTTTGATTGTTTGGAATTTTTACAAATGTGAATTACAGATTTAAGGAAAAATAAATTAAATTTGTTTTCCGTAAAAATATTCAATGTCCACAGATTTGATTTATCATAAAAACCCGAATTTTCCAAACCGCTATATTTCTCCCGAAAAATTATTTTTTTTCTTGCAGACGAATCTCGGCGATTGTATTTCGCAGGTCGGGACTTCGTATTTGGGGAAACCGATTTATAAAGCGAGTTTCGGAAACGGAAAAACAAAAGTTTTGGCGTGGTCTCAAATGCACGGGAACGAAAGCAATTCCACGCACGCAATGCTGGATTTGTGGGAAAGTTTGGAACATCAGCCCGAATTGAAACAAAACCTTTTTTCCGAAATTTCTTTGGATTTTATTTTTATGCTGAATCCCGACGGTGCCGAAAAATGGAGCCGCAGAAATGCTTTGGAAATAGATTTGAACCGCGATTTTTTACAAGAATCGAGCAAAGAATTTCCGATTTTAAAACAGATGGCACTGAACGGAAACTACGATTACGCCTTGAATTTGCACGAACAACGCACGATTTTCAGTTCGGATGGCGTTCATCCGGCGACGCTCTCGTTTTTGTCGCCTTCGGAAAATATAGAGCGGGAAATTACGCCAACTCGAAAAAAATCAATGGCAGTGATTTCAGAAATCGTAAACAGTATTAAAGATTTGATTATCAATCAAATAGCGAGATATTCCGATGAGTTTTATCCGACTTCCGCCGGCGATAATTTTATGAAAAGCGGTTTGCCCACAATTTTGTTTGAAGGCGGACATTTTCCCGAAGATTACAAAAGAGAAGGAACGCGAAAAATTTATACCATCGCTCTTTACGAAGGTTTGAAGGCGATTTCGCGGTTGAAAGGTTCGGATGAAGGTTGGGAAAATTATTTCAAAATTCCGGAAAATCGGGAAACGCATTTCGATATCATTTACAGAAATGTAGCATTGAATACCGATTATCCCTGTGTTTTAGACATCGCTGTTCAATATAAAGAAGAAATCAACGCCGGAAACGATGAAATTTCTTTTGTGCCGATGGTTGTGGAAATCGGCGATTGCTCGCAAAAAAAAGGCTGGAAAGAAATCGACTGCACCGGAAAATATTACAAATCCGAAAATCCGTTTCCAAAATTGGATGCAGTGCAGGATTTTGAGATTTTGGTGCGCAGATAACGCCCGATTCTGTATATCAGATTATTATAATTTTTCCGCGTAAATCTGTAAAACCCGGGTCATCTGTGGCTTTTTCGAGACAACCTCGGAATCACTAAAAAAAACTCCTGTAGTTTCCGGGAATGAGGTATTTTACATTCTCTCAAGAAACCTCTCAAAAACCGGAATTGCGGAAACCGTTCCGTCGTTTTCAATTTTATGAAGTTGAACTTGCTCGATTTCATTAGCAAAATCGGGGTCAAAAGGTTTTTGAACGCGCACATAATTTTCCGTAAAACCGAACATCATTCCGTTTTTGTTTTCGTGTTCCCAAAGCACGGAAAGCGTTTTCCCGAGTTGAGTTTGGTAAAATTGCATCCTCTTTTTTTCAGAAAGAATCCGCAGCATTTTGTTGCGTTTTTTTCTCTCGGAAATCGGAACAACTCCGTTCATTTCGGCGGCTTCCGTATTTTCTCTTTCGGAATAGGTGAAAACGTGAAGATACGAAATCGGGAGATCATTAAGATAATGATAAGTTTCCAAAAAATGTTCTTCGGTTTCGCCCGGAAATCCCACAATCACATCCACGCCGATGGCTGCATTCGGCATAATTTCACGAATTTTTGAAATTCTTTCGGTGTAAAGTTTTGTGAGATAGCGGCGTTTCATTTTCTTTAAAAGTTCATCGCTGCCGCTTTGCAGCGGAATATGAAAATGCGGGACAAATTTCTCGGATTTCGCCACCAATTCTATGCTTTCGTCTTTCAAAAGATTCGGTTCGATGGAGGAAATTCGGATTCTCTCAATGCCTTCCACGCGGTCGAGTTGCTTAATTAAATCCAAAAAAGTATGTTCGTGTTTTTTGTTTCCAAATTCGCCTTTGCCATAATCGCCGATGTTTACGCCGGTGAGAACGATTTCTTTAATGTTTTTTTCGGAAATTTCGCGTGCGGTTTTCAAGATATTTTCTATGGTGTCGCTTCGTGAAATTCCTCTTGCCAACGGAATTGTGCAGTAAGTGCATTTGTAATCGCAGCCGTCTTGAACTTTCAGAAAAGCGCGGGTTCTGTCGCCGATGGAATAACTTCCGATGAAAAAATCGGTTTCTTCAATCTCGCAGGAATGTATAATACTTTGATTTTGAGACTTTTGCAAATCATTCAAATAATTCGGAATATTGAATTTTTCTTTCGCTCCCAAAACCAAATCCACGCCTTCGATTTTTGAAATTTCTTCCGGTTTCAGTTGAGCATAGCAGCCGACAATCACCACCAAACCTTCCGGATTGGCTTTCACAGCGCGTTTGACGTGGAGTTTGCATTCTTTATCCGCATTTTCGGTAACGGAGCAAGTGTTGATAATATAAACATCCGCTTTCTCGTCGAAACTCACTTTTTGGTAGCCGGAATCTGTTAATTGTCGGGCAATAGTAGAAGTTTCCGCAAAATTCAGTTTGCAGCCGAGCGTGTGAAAAGCGGCGGATTTATAAAAATCAGACATTGGAATTTTCCGAAATTTTTAGGATGCAAAGATACAAATTAAGAGTCTGTTTAAATTTTTATGAATATCCGCTTTTGTAACAAATTTACAATCTCGATATAACTCATTGATTTTCTGTATTTTGTTCTTTTGCCTTGAAGCAAAAGAACCAAAAGTTCAAGGCTTGGAAACTCGGCTAAAATTTTAAACAATTTTCTAAAATTTCCAAAACTCGGGCGGAAAGATAGATTTGGACATATTGTTAAATTTTTGCCGCCACTCAAACAATGGAAATTTTTTAACGAAAATTATTTAAAATTTTTTAACGCCTCCGTTTCCGATGCCATTTCCCAACATACAAAATATTAGATTATTACTTATTACTGATTTCAGTTAAATTTAACAGCCTCTAAGGCTTGGGTTTGCGATTTTATCGCTTCAAAAAAACTGTTCCATTGCCACTTTTCCGCCATAAACAATACATAGAACGGAAGAAATAATCACCAAAACAATTTGAAATTTTCCGGATTTCATCAGGTTTTTTGCAAACGGAATGCTGAACAAAAATGCCGCCAAAAACATCCCGACAATCGAGCCCAGACCGAAAATCAAAATATACATCAAGCCGTCTAAAGCGTTTTTCATTTGTGAAATTACCAAAACCATTAAAACGCCGCTTCCCGCCAAACCGTGAACTAAACCTACGCCAAATGCCGCTCTGTGATGAGAATGGTCGTGAGAATCTTCATGAAAATGAGAATGAGAATGTTCGTGAGAATAGGTGTGCGTATGAATGTGCGTGTGCGAATGTTCCTGATTTTTTTTTCGGGAAAACAATTTTAAAAATCTGTAAATCCCAAGAATGATGAGCATCACCCCGACTCCGCCTTCAAAATATCCGAAAATATTCATACTGATTTGAAATTTGAAAACCATCATCAAAATTCCGATGAAAAAAATGGTGGAAGTATGACCGATTCCCCAATAAATTCCGTCTTTTACAGATTTCCAAATATTGTTTCTGTGGGTTACCAGATTGCTCACCGCCAATAAATGGTCGGCTTCAAAAGCGTGTTGCAAACCGAGATAAATGGTTGTATATAAATAGATTAGCATTTTTTTTATTCAAGGTTCAAGGTCATTTTCAAATTGATATTCTTTTCTCACTTCCGTAGTGTTTTGATAGCAAACCGGCGAAGCATTCGGGTTTGGTTCTTCCTCCGAATTTTTCTTTGTTTTCGGTAAAACCGGTTTTATTTTGTTAATTTTTTTCATCGTTAATAAAAAATCAAGAATAATGATAATACGCCGCACACGCGCCTTCGGAGGAAACCATCGGTGCTCCAAGCGGATTTCCGGGGTTGCAACTTTTTCCAAATTCGGGACATTCAAAAGGTTTTTTGATGCCTTTTAAAATGTCGCCGGCAATGCAACGGTTTTCCTCAACAATATTTTCGGTTTTAATGTTGAATTTCCGAAAAGCATCATAATCTCCGTATTTTTCACGAAAAACCAAACCGCTTTCGGGAATTTTTCCGATGCCTCGCCATTCTTGTTCGCCCACTTCAAAAATTTCGTTCACCACATTTTTTGCCGCCGGATTTCCTTCGTCTTTCACCAAGCGCGTGTAGCAATTTTCCACTTTGTGTTCGCCTTTTTCCAACTGAACCACGGCGTGATAAATCGCTTCCAACAAATCTGCCGGTTCGAAACCGGAAATCACAATCGGAATTTTGTATTTTTCCGCCAAAGGAAAATATTCGGAAGTTCCCATAATCGTGCAAACGTGTCCGGCTCCAAGAAACGCATCGATGTTGCAAAATTCGTCGCTGAGAATGGCTTCCATTGCGGGCGGAACCAAAACGTGCGACACCAAAAGCGAGAAATTTTTCAGTCCTAATTTTTGTGCATGAACCACGCTCAAAGCGTTGCTCGGCGCAGTAGTTTCAAAACCGACTGCAAAAAAAACGACTTCCTTTTCGGGATTTTGTTCGGCAATTTTCACGGCTTCCAACGGCGAATACAAAATCCGCAAATCGCCGCCGTCTGCTTTCGCTTGAAGCAAAGATTTTTTGCTGCCCGGAACGCGAACCATATCTCCGAAAGAACATAAAATCGCATTTTTTTCCATCAGTTCAATGGCTTTATCCACCAAAGAAATCGGCGTTACGCAAACGGGGCAGCCCGGTCCGTGAATCATTCTCACGTTTTTCGGAAGGAGTTCCAAAAGTCCGTTTTTCACGAGCGAATGGGTTTGTCCGCCACAAATTTCCATAATGTTCCAAGGTTTTGTAGCGGTTTTTTCAATCTCCGAAAGGTAATGTTTCACGAGTTCGGGATTTCGGTATTCTGTAAGGAATTTCATCTTTTTAATTTATTTTTACGAACTTTTTAGTTTCTTTAAATTATTTTTATTTCCAATCTGTTTTGCAATATTTCCCATCTGCTGCGAGTAATTTCAACTGGTAACAATTTGTTACCAGTTCAAAATTTTCAGAAATACCAAACAACTCGCTGCCTTCATCTTTCAATCTGCCTTTTAAAACTTTCCAGTATTTACGAGCGGCTTGATAATCGCTATCCGTCAATGTTGCAACAATGTCAACAATCGAAAACCACCATTTTTCCTGCTCTTCATCCCAAACGGAACGAACTTTAAATTTTTCAAATAATTGTATTTTATTTTCCATAATCATTTGATTTACAATGGATTTTGTGTTTTTTATTTTTTCTTAACATCACCGTCTTTTACTTTTATATATCGCAAATAATCTCCGTGTTCTTGTCCTTCCAATGATTTTGTATAGGCGTATAATGCAAAAACATTATCTTTTTTTCGATAGTAAATATCTAAACTTCCTGAACTACAGAACTTATCGGTAAATAATCCAATATAGGTATTTGAATTATCCCAATAACCATCTATGTAATAAATTTTTGAAATTAGATTGGAGTCTATGATTGAATGATTGCTTAAATCGAGATATTTATTGGCTAAAAACGTAGTGTCTTTTTTTATTGTTATGGTGAGATTTTCAGATTTAGAAATATTATACCTTATTTTCGAATCACTATCTAATTCATAAACTCCGACTAAGTTATTAAATGGTAATGGTGTTCGTGTGTCCATTAAAGCAAATTCTTCACTAAACATTGCTTTTGGACCATCTTGACAATCTAAAACCAATAAGGTAACTGCGAATAACAGGATTATTTTTTTCATATAAATCAAGTTTTAATTCAAAACAAAGAACGTTTTGATATACATTTCAAGTAATCTCAATTGGTTACAATTTGTAACCACTTCAAAATTTTTGGAAACTTTAAACAAATATATCTAAAAAAACCACGTAAAACTCACTTTGCCGAAAAAAGGATTTCCGGGCGTGAAATGAATGTCCGAAACCGGCGCGGATTCGTTTTGCAGTCGGCTTTCGGTGTAAAACTGCGTTTCCATCCATTTTACATTGAAAATATTTTGAACCGCCAATCCGATTTCCCACTTTTTCGCCGTGTAATTCAATACGCCGTCGCAAATGAAATAGCCTTTTGAAACTATGGAATTGTCCTCATTCGCCGGTCGATTTCCCATCCATTGATAGCGCAAACTGCCGTTGAAACCGAGTTCTTTATGATAAGTAATTCCGCCGGAACTCAAAAATTTCGGAGCGCGCGGAATGTAACTTTCATTTTCGGGAACGCCCAAAGTTCGCGGTTTTGCCAAACTCATATTAAAATCCGCATACCAATTTTTGAAAATTTCGTAGCGCGCCGTTACGTCAATTCCAAATCTTTGTGTTTTTCCGCCCGCTTCTACAACGGCTTCATCGCCTACATAAATAAATTCTTGATCCAACCAAAGATACCAAACCGCCGATTGCAAAATCAATTTTTTTCCGATTTTAAAAATTCCGCCCAAATCCGTTCCCAAAGCAGGAGGAAGCGTTTTTTTTCCGGATTCGGCAACTGCAATTCGCGTGTCGTTGCTGTGAAAACCTTTTCCCCAATAAGAATAAAGTTGAATTTTATCATTAAACCGATAATTAAAATCCAATTTCGGAGATAAAATTTGCGCATCGGATTGGAAATTTTGATTTATCAATTTGTCAAAATATTTGTTGCTAAAATAATTAAATCGCAAAATCGGGGTAACATCAAATTTTTCGTTAAAATAAATTTTTTGAGACCAAAACAATCCCAAATCCATTTCGTTCACATCGCCGAGTTTTAGTTGAGCAGTCGTGATATTTCGGTCTTTGGTTCGCGAGAGTTCCAAATCGTTCACATCATCAAATCTGAATTGAAGTCCGGCGTAAGTTTCTGATTTTAAATTAAATAAATCTATATGTTTTTCATAAACGGAATTAACGCCATACAAATTTCGGGATTCTTTTTGGCGAATTTGGTCGCCGTTCACGGGATCGTTCAGAAAAAAAGTAAAGTTGGAATAGAGTTCAAAATCATATTTCGTAAAGTAAAATTGATTGCTGAATTTTCCGCCGTTTTTCAGGTAAGATTTTAAATTAACATTAAAATTATATCTCGAAGTTTTTCCGCCTTCGTTGGAATCAAGTGCTCCAAACCAACCGATAGTTCCGTTTTCTACGGCTCTTTTCGGAATTTGTCCCGAAGCGTCCCATTGGCTTGAATACGCTGAAATATTGGCAGTAAGGAAATTGTTTTCGGAAATTTTTCCGTAGTATTTTAACAGAAAATTCAGTCGGTTGAGATTTTGCGGCAGATCAAAATATCCATCTGTGAGATAGAGTTCCGAAGCGAAAATGAGATTTTGCCTCGTGTTTTTTTCGGGATTGTTTTTTAGCAAGTTAAGTCCCAAAACGCCGCGATAAGTTTGAAATTCTCCGATTTCGAATTTCGCAAAATTTCGTTCCAAAAAATCTTTAGTTTTAAATTCCACAAAACCGGCGGTTGTGAAATTTCCTTTGTCTGCAAAATACAGACCTTTGTTAAAATTCACTCGATCAATAAGTTCGGGAATCACGAAATGCAAATCGGCGTAGCCTTGACCGTGAGAATGGCTCGGCATATTCACGGGAATTCCGTCAACGCTGATGTTGATGTCGGTTCCGTGATCTGTGTCGAATCCGCGAACGAAAATTTGTTCCGCTTTTCCGCCGCCTTCGTGTTGTCCGATGAAAAGTCCGGGAACGGAACGCAAAACTTCCTGCGAATTGTTTATCGGTCTCAAATGGATATCCAAATCGCTAATGGTTTGAAACACAGAGTTTTTGGAATCCGGTTTTATCCGAACTTCTGCAATATTTATTTCCGTGGGATTAAGAAAAATATAGCCGAAATTGTTTTCGGTTTTAATGGAATCCAAATCAAATTCTTCTTTTTCATAACCGATTTTCGAGGCATAAATTTTGCGATTTTCGGAATTAAAATTCTTAAAATCCACAAATCCGTTTTCATCGGAATTTTTCTGAAAACTTTCGTCTTCATTGCTGATTAACACAAAAGAAATCGGTGCTTTTGTGTTTTCATTCAAAACGAAAACTCCTTTTAAATTTTGAGAAAAGTAAAGATTGGGAATCAGCAAAAAGAAAATTAATTTTAATGTTTTTAGTATTTTTTCGTCTAAAAACCTCTCGAATTTTACCTGCGGCATTGTGTTATTTTTTTAGAAAATTTTGCTGCGAATTTAAGGAAAATTTGCGGTGTTGTTTTTATGATTGTTGTTGATTCAGTAAAATCCCCCTGTCCCTCAAATCGAAGATTTGCCTCCTACATTTTTATTTTTTTTATGGTGTCGGCGAAACCTTCGGTTTCGCCTCTATCATTTCAATTATTTTCAATGAAATCTTTTCCCACAGATTTCACAGATTCCACAGATTTTCATGTGTTAAATGATGTTACTTTTTTTGTTGTATTTCCCGCAGATTTTCGCTAATTTTTTCCCGCAGATTTTGCGGATTTAATTTGTTTTGAGTTTCCGGTTTTGCGTGAGGGATGGAAGTGGAAATCCTTTTTTTTGCGGTTGGGATTTTTGCGGAGGCGAAAAAAAAGATTGCAACGGACAGCCCGACCCTCGCCGCTGCAATGCTTTGGCGAGGGACACGCCCAAGAAATAAAAATTTGAAACTGAATTTTTAATGCGTTTAGCCTGATTTCAACCAACAATAACTTTTTGATAATCAATTATTTATTATTCCAAGAAAAAAACAATCGTACTCACCACTCTGGCTTTTTGAATGTAGGGTTCTTTCGGAGCATCGCTATTTCCGGCATCTTCTTCATAATAATATTTTCCGGCAATCGTGATTTGCCCTTGCGAAGCGGTTTTTATTTTTCCTAATTTCGCTTGAGAATCATTCGCAAATTGTTCGCCTGCCACGCGCGCATTTTTGGTGCTTTCGGCGATGAGTTGCGGCTTAATCGAATTTAATTCCGGAAAAGCGTAACTCGTGGTTACGGCAGACGTCAAATTTTTTCCGATTAAATCCATATTGATTTGTCCGGCTTTATTTTCCGCAGTTTTCACGTCTTTTGCCGAAACCGACAAACTTTGGCGAACGGTGTATCGGTCTATTTTCACCTCGATTTCTTCATTGCCTCTCCATCGGGTTTCGTAGTAGGTTTGCCTGTCGGTTACATCCACATCGTCTATCGTAACGTCGTTTTTGGCGTATCCGATATTGTTTAAATACGCGACAATAGCATTTTTTCTATCTTCGGATTGTTTGATGATGCCTTGCAAATCGTCTCCGGAAAAGGAAAAATTCAGTGAGATTGTCGCAGAAGTTGCCGTCATATTCATTTCGGCTAAACCTTTCACGGTTACCACTCGGTCTTTGTCGCTAAAAGTTTTTAAACCTTTAAAAATACAAAAACCCAAGCCCAAAAGCCCCAACAGTATTGAAACTCCCAGAATAATCGGTTTTGATGCGGATTTGTTTTCCATAATGATAAAATTTAAAGTAAAAATAAAATATTTTTTGATTCACTCCAAAATAAAAAATAATATAGAATTTCCAAAATTTCATCATTTCGTAGAAAATGATTAGGTTTGTTTCTTTTTTAAACTTAATAAGTTATGTCGCCCGAAATTGTGAATTACATCGGTTATTCTGCATCTTTTTTTATCGTGTTGAGTTTTGCGCTGAAAGATTTAAGAAAAATAAGAATCATCAATCTCGTCGGTTGTATTTTGTTTGTAATCTACGGAGTTTATGCGAATTTATTGCCGGTCGTAATTCCTAATGCTATTTTATCCGTGATTCAGGTTTATCAACTTTTGAAAAAAAAATAGACAAATGTCTTTTTTATTCAGACAAAAGTTTGTATCTTTGTGGAAGAAAAATAAAAAACAATGGCAAAATATAAAATGGACGAGCCAAAAACATTGGTCGTTAATGAGCCGGCGGCGGTTTATGCGGCTCATTCTCAAAATTATGTGGATGCCGGTATTTTTAGTGTTATGAATACTGCGAAACAGGGAATTTCTTACAAATCTTTTGATGTTTTGTCGAAAAAACTTCCTTTTTCCATGCAAGATTGGGCGGAGTTTTTGCATGTTTCCGGAAAAACGCTTTCCCGCTATCAAAAAGAAGACAAAACTTTTGATACGCCGCAATCCGAGAAAATTTTGCAAATTGAAATACTTTATGCTAAAGGGAAAGAGGTTTTTGGTTCTTCGGAGTATTTTTTGATTTGGCTTCAAACTGAAAATTTGGCTTTGGGAAAGATAAAACCTCAGGAAATTTTGGACAGCAGTTTTGGGATTTTTCTCCTGATGGACGAATTGACAAAAATTGAACACGGCGTTTTAGCATAATTTTTTATGATTGTTTATAGACTTTCGAAAAGAATTTATGCTAATGATCTCAGCGGAAAAGGTGCTGAAATTGCCGGAGGAAGATGGAACAGCAAAGGTGTTGCGATGCTTTACACCGGCGAATCTATCGCGCTTTGTGTTGCGGAAATTGCGGTTCATATTCCGTTGGGAATTTTACCTGTGGATTTTTGTCTCACGCATATTGAGATTCCGGATGAAAGTATTTTTGAACTAAAAAATCTTCCGCACAATTGGAATATTTTTCCTTATCTTAATGAAACTCAAAAAGTTGGCGATAATTTTGCAAAGAGCGGAAAATTTCTTGCGATGAAAGTTCCTTCGGCGGTAGTTCAAGGCGAATTTAATTATTTAATTCATCCGAGACATCCGCTTTTTAGTTTGGTAAAAATTCTGAAAGTTGAAAGTTTTGGGTTTGATGAAAGGCTTTTTGTGAGGTGATTTTCGAGTTACGAGATTCGGGGTTCGAGGTTCGAGATTTGGGTTACAAGTCAAAGTTGAAAATCTTTGACAATGTGAAAACAGTCCGTAGGACTGAATGTGAATAACCGCAGGCGCGAGCCTGTGGAAGAATAAAAGTCTTCAAAATTCGCCCGTAGGGCGATACAAAAAATTAAGAATTGTTACATTATTAAATTGTTACATTAATCAAATGAAAATCAAAGAATTTATAACCGAATTTGAACAAATAATTCCGATAAGTCAAGCGGAAGATTTTGACAATGTGGGTTTGCTTTGCGGAAATCCGGAAAGGGAAATTTCAGGAGTTTTGGTGTGCCACGATGTTTTGGAAAATATTGTGGACGAGGCTATTACGAAAAATTGCAACTTGATTGTGGCTTTTCATCCGATTATTTTTTCGGGCTTAAAATCTTTGACGGGAAAAAATTATGTCGAGCGTTCCGTTTTGAAATCCATTGAAAATAAAATCGCGATTTATGCCGTTCATACGGCTTTTGATAATGATTTTTTCGGGGTGAATTTTGGAATTTGCGAAAAACTCGGTTTGAAAAATCAACACATTTTAATGCCGAAAATTTCTAATCTGAAAAAATTAGAGGTTTATGTTCCGAAAGATCATTCGGAAAAATTAAAAAACGCGCTTTTCGAGGCGGGCGCGGGAAATATCGGATTCTACGACGAATGCAGTTTCAGCGTTTCCGGAAGTGGAACTTTTCGTCCGAAAGAAGGCAGTAATCCGTTTTCGGGAACTTTAAACAAAAGAGAAAACGTCGATGAACAAATGCTTTCCGTGATTTTTGAACATTATAAACAACACGAAATTTTGCAGGCGATGAAATCTGCACATCCTTATGAAGAAACGGCTTATCAAATTATTTCGCTGGAAAATGAAAACCAATATTGCGGTTTGGGAAGGTTCGGAGATTTGGAAACGGAAATGCAAGAGATTGATTTTCTGAACTTTGTGAAAGAAATTTTTAACTTAAAAATCATTCGACATTCGGAATCCATCGGCAAAAAAATTAAAAAAGTCGGCGTGTTGGGTGGAAGCGGAGCGAGTGGAATTTCGGCGGCGATTTCCAAAAAATGCGATGCGTACTTGACGGGCGATGTGAAATACCACGATTTTTTTAGTGCAGAAAACAAAATGCTGATTTGTGATATCGGACATTTTGAATCGGAACAGTTTGTAACTCAACAATTATTTAAAATTTTGTCGGAAAATTTTCCTAAATTTGCAATCTTAAAATCCGAAGGGAATACAAATCCCGTAAATTATTTTTTATAAAATATGGCTAAAAAAATCATCAAAGAAATTTCTGTCGAAGAAAAATTGAGAGCACTTTACGACTTGCAAATCATTGATTCTAAATTAGATGAAATCCGAAATACAAGAGGCGAACTGCCAATAGAAGTGGAAGATTTGGAAAATGAAATCGAAGGTTTGGAAAAGCGAGCGGAAAAATTTCGGCTGGAAGTGAAAGAATTGAACAACGAAATCAATGCGAAAACTGAGGCTGCAGCCCATTCCAAAACGTTGATTACCAAATATAAAGCTCAACAAAACAAAGTGCGAAACAACAAAGAATTTGAAGCACTCGGAAAAGAGATTGAGTTTCAAGAACTTGAAATTCAGTTGGCTGAAAAAAGAATCAATGAATTTGGTGCTAAAATTTCTCACAAAAAAGAAACTTTGGACGAATTGGATTCCAAGATTTCAGGTTTGAAGGAACATCTGAAATTCAAAAAAAGCGAGTTGAAAGATTTGGTGGACGAAACCCAAAAAGAGGAAGGTTATCTCTTGAAAAAATCCCAAGAATTTTCCGAAAAAATTGATGACAGACTTTTGGCTTCATACAACAGGATTCGTACAAATTCCGCAAACGGTTTAGCGGTAGTCGGCTTGGAAAGAGGTGCTGCAAAAGGTTCGTTTTTCACGATTCCGCCACAAAAACAAATGGAAATCGCTCAGCGAAAAAAAATCATTATAGACGAACATTCCGGAAAAATTCTGGTGGACGAAGATTTGGTGAACGAAGAAAACGACAGAATGAAAGATGTGATTGACCTCATCCACGCGGATTTGGAAACCCCGAAACCAAAAGCAAAACCTAAAAGCAAGTAAGAATTTCGTCTCAAATCTACCAAAAATGAAACCGTTTTTTACATCAATAGCACTATTAATTACCGGTTTTTTTTTCGCTCAACAACTGGGCAATATTCAATCCGGCGAAGTGCTTTCTTACCGGATTCACTACGGAATTTTTACGGCAGGAAATGCTACGCTCACCGCTACAAAAACCACATACAACAATCTTCCTCATCTTTATGTGAAAGGAACGGGAAGATCTTCGGGTGCGGTTCGCGCGTTTTTCAAAGTGGACGATTTGTATGAAAGTTACATCAATTACAACACCGGTTTGCCGAGTTTTTATGTGCGAAACGTCAGCGAAGGAAGTTACAAACAGCACTACGAAACCGCGTTTAATCACGAGAATCAGACGTTGATTTTAACCGATAAAAAAAATCCCAAAAACGGTTCCAAACTCATAAAATCCGTAAAAGGCGTTCAGGATATGCTTTCGGCGTTTTATTATTTGCGGAGTATGGACGCATCTCAATTGAAAGTTGGTGCCGTAAAAGATATAAATATTTGGATTGATGATGAATTGTTTCCTTTTCGCCTGAAAGTAGCAGACACCGAAACCATAAAAACCAAATTTGGAAAAGTGAATTGCCTGAAAATCATTCCATCGGTGATGAGCGGCAGAGTTTTTAAAGACAAAGAAGGCGTTACACTTTGGGTAACCAACGATGCCAATCACATTCCGGTTTCCATAAAAGCAGAATTGGCAGTCGGTTCTCTGAAAGCCGATTTAGACGGCTATCAAAATGTGAAATTTCCGATTGCGTTTAAGAAATAAATTTTAGAAAAAGAGAGTTTAATCTGTTTTTTTTATCTATTTCCAATTCTATTTAACATAATATCGATTATAGGAAAAATTCTTGTTATAAGTTGCCCTATGCTATTTGATGATAGGCTTACAGCCTTGACAAAGTAAATGACAAACTCAACAAAAATATTTTTAGAACCTGAAAATGAAATACTCTAAAGTGCATAGTTTTAACTATATTTTAAACAAATAAAAACATTGATAATCAGTAATTTATTCTATTTAACATAATATAATCCGTTCTCATCCTATCCGGGACGAATGAATGTCTGCGCTTCGGGAAATATTTGTTCAATTTCTTGATGCAATTTCTGCAAACAAACCAGAATATTCAGAATTTCATTTTCGTCTTTCGGAAATTTTTGATAAATATAGCCCCAGATGAATTGGGTTTTGTCCATTTTTTACATTTTAGAGTTTTGATTAATAATTTGAATAAAATTGGTTAAAAAATAGGTTAAATTCCTACCTTCCTCTCCCCTACTTTTAAGATGCTATCAATCAAAAATTTTAAATCTTATCAAAAAAGAAAATACGCCAAAGCAATCGCAGTGATGATTCCCACCAAATCCGCGAGAAGCATCGCAACTATGGTGTATCTGGTGTTTTTCACGGCTACGGCTCCAAAATAAACAGCAATTACATAAAATGTGGTGTCCGAACTTCCTTGCATAACCGCCGCCAATTTCCCTTGAAAACTGTCTGCCCCGAAAGTATTCATCGCATCCATCATCATTCCTCTGGCTCCGGAACCGGAAAGCGGTCTTATGAGCGCGGTCGGAAGTCCGTCCACAAATCTGGTATCAACGGCAACCATATTTGCGAGGGATTTCATGCCGTCAATCACCACTTCAAAAACGCCGGAAGTTCGCAAAAGCGAAATCGCTATTAGCATTCCCACCAAATACGGAATAATTCTGACGCTCGTGGAAAATCCTTCTTTTGCGCCGTCAATAAACGCATCGAAAATGTTGATTTTCTTATAAATCGCTCCCAAAATAATGGCGAGGAAAATAAAGAGAATCAATCCGTTGCTCAAAGCGCTGCTGAAACTGTCGAGTTCCGCTTTATTTAAACCGACAAGATACACAACCAAAAGTGCGATAATTCCGGAAATTCCGCCGACATACATTAAAATAATCGGTCGGAACAGATTGATTTTCTGATAAATAGAAACTATAATCATCGCTGCCGTGGTTGCGGCAAAAGTGGCAATCATACACGGAAGAAAAATATCGGTCGGGTTTAAAGATTTTGCCGAAGCCCGAAGCGCAATGATGGAAACGGGAATCAGCGTCATTCCGCCGGCGTGAAGACAGAGAAACATAATTTGCGAATTGCTCGCGGTTTCTTTGTTCGGGTTCAGGGTTTGCAGGCTTTCCATCGCTTTCAAACCGAATGGCGTTGCGGCGTTGTCTAAACCGAGAAGATTGGCGGAAAAATTCATCAACATGTGTCCGAAAGCGGGATGGTTTTTGGGAATTTCGGGAAAAAGATTGGTGAAAAACGGTTGGATGAATCTCGACAGCAGATTGATTCCGCCGGCTTTTTCGGCGATGGACATAAAACCCATAAACAGACAAATAATTCCGATGAGTTTTAAACAAATCGTTACGGCTACATCTGAAGTTGCGATGATGCCGTCTGTTTTTTGGATTCTGTAAATTTCTGTTTTTTGTGTGGAGGAATTTATTTTATAATTAATATTTCCGTTGCTGAAATTCGGTTTTTTTGCCAATTCGTTTTGAATGTTAGCCGGAAGTTCGGTGATGTTTTTTGCAGCAATCCGAATGGTATCACCATTTTTCCCGACCACCATATCGTTGAAAATACTTTTATAATGGTCAGACGAAATGTATTTAATTCCCGCAACCAAAATCGCGATAATGATGAACGCCGACCAGATTCTGCTCAAAACCATTGGTTTAAAAATTTGTTAAAAATAGGAAAAATTTTTGCTTTTTGCGAATGGCTTTTTGCTTTTAACAACAAAAAATCCCCAACAAATACGGGGATTTTTTTTAGACGATCTTGCAAAAAGCACGTACCTCATTCCACTACTCTTTTATAAACTTCATTGTCTGTCCGCCGATTTCCAAAACATAAACTCCTTTTTGCAGTGCGGAAACATCTGTAGAATTTCCTCTAAACGTTTTTACGAGTTTTCCGGAAATATCGTAAATCCTCGAACCTTGAATATTGAACTTTGAACTTTGAATATAAAGAACGTTTTTCACGGGATTTGGATAAACGGAAACCTTGTCTTTTGAAATTTCTTGTGTTGCCATAATGGTGCAATCCGAAGAAACCTCAGGGTTGTTGCCGATATTGTTTTCTGTTATATAATCTTGTACATCTTGCACTTGATTTTCGTCGACACAAATAAATGTGAGATTGGGGTTACCTGTAAAATTATAACCTATATTAATACTTGTGGTCGTTATAATAAAATTTTTATTAACCTCATTCTTTATAAATAAAGAAGCAAGTTGATTAATACCACATTGCAACATCTGTAAATCGGCATTATTAGAAACATCCAATGTGGAAAGTTGATTATTTCGACACCATAATTGCTGTAAATTAACATTATTAGAAACATCCAACATCTCAATCTGATTATTTTGAAAATCTAACCATTTCAAATTAGTATTGTTAGAAACGTCCAAAGTTGTAAGTTGATTATCACTGCAAGATAAATTCTGCAAATTAATATTATTAGAAACATCTAAAGTTGTAAGTTGACTGCCGCGACAACCTAAAGTTAAAAGATTAGCATTGTTAGAAAGGTCTAAAGTTGTTGTAAATGGATTATAAGAACAGTCAAGAATCTCTAAATTAGTATTATTGGAAATATCCAGAGTTGGAAATTGATTATTACCACAACTTAAATATTTTAAATTAATATTGTTAGAAACATCCAACGTTGAAAGTTGATTGAATTCACACCATATTCGTGTAGTTAAGTTGATATTGTTGGAAACATTCAAAGATGTAAGTTGATTATTACGACAAATTAAACTTTGTAAATTAACATTATTAGAAAAATCCAATGTTGAAAGTTGATTATAACCACAATCTAATATTTGTAAATTAATATTATTAGAAAGATTCAATATTGAAAGTTGATTAAACTGACATTGTAAATCGGATAAATTCGTAAAAAACTCAATTCCCTGCAAAGAAGAAATGCTTTTGTTGTTTACGTTCAAATTTGCAACCGCTGCCGCCTCCGCTTGCGAAATTTCGCCGTCGCTGTTGGTATCAATAACAGGATTATGGCTTAGCAAAGCCGCTTTAAAATTGGCATCCGGAATCGTTATGTTTTGGGCGTTTGCAAACGTTGCAAAAGCACACAGGCACACAGCCAAGCCTGTTTTTAAATAATTCAATTGCATTTTGTTATATTCTAATTTTGTTTTTTTTTAACCTTCAAGGTTTTAAAAACTTTGAAGGTTTGGATATTCTCAAACTTTGTCAAAGTGATAAACTGTATTTTTGCTGCTTTTAAAGGAACTTTTGTCAGGCTGAGTCTGTCGAAGTTCAAAACAAATAATCGGGGCAAATATAAATAATTCCCTAACGTTTTTTTTACGGTTTTTGGCGAATTTTGACGTATCTTTTTACTCGCCGAAACTCATCGGAAATACCGATGATAAGTTTGAAAAGAAGTTTTCAGTTCTGAAACCCATTCGTCCGCGTTTTCCTTGGTTTCCGCTTTGTTCAGTTTTTCGATTAATTCAAGGTGCTGTTGCAGCCATTTGTGCAGTTCGTCATGGCTTTTTCCTTTCATGGTACAACTTTTTATCAACTCCGAATTTTTCTCTTCCAATGTTTTTGCCAACGTTTTGTAATCCGAAGATGCACCGGAAATATATCGTTCCAAAGCCGTTTCGGATTCCGAAACAAAAGGTTTCATCTCATCATTTACCAACCATTTTTCGACACCGTTCAATTCAATGTTTTCTGCCGAATTTTCATCTTCGTGATGATGTTTGTGTTCGATTTTTTCCTCTTTCAAATGTGATGTTTTGGAAGAATTTTCACCGCAACCGAACATCATTGAACCAATTGCTGATACTGTTAAAATTAATTTTAGTGTACTCATATCTTTTATTTAATTAATTATTCAAAAAAAATCATTTTGAAATCGTATTTTTATAATTTTCCAAATGCATATTCCGCGATTTAATTTATCAAAAATAAAACTTTTTCCTAAACCTAAACCCTTTCCTCAAACGCAATTTCCGGATTCAGAATTTCTAAAATTAAATTCCGGACGGAAATCAAGGCTTCATCCAAATTTCCGTCTGCAAATTCCAAAACGGAAACGCCTTTGTTCACTTCGGCAAAACTCCAAATTCCGGTTTGAGCGAACTCATTTTCAAATTCGGGAATTTTGCTTATAACATATTGATAAACACAAAGTTGCATCGCTTGTTTTTTGTCTTCTTTGTAAAAATAATTTTCCGCATTTTCTTCATTTATTTTCACTTTCAGATTTTTGGTTTTTCCGGTTTTGTAGTCTAAAATTCGGAGTTTTCCGTTCAGTTTGTCGATTCTGTCGATAAAACCGTAAAGACTGACTTTATCGGTTTTTTCTTCGTTTAAATAAAAATCAATATCCTGAAAATTTCGTTCCAAATCTATGATTTCCAATGTGTTTCCGGATTTTACGAGGTTTAAATCGTGATTCAAAATATTTTCCAAAACTCTTTTCGCCACAGATTTATGAATGAAATTCATCCCGCGTTCATAAAATTCCGGCTGATGTTTCAACTGTTCAATCGCCCGCTCGATGGCTTCGTCTGTTTGTTGAAGTAATTTTTGCAAATCGTTTTCAATCAATACTTTACCTTTTATTTTTTCGTATAAATTTTGCAACGAATAGTGCATCAGATTTCCAAAATTTCTTTGCGAAAGTTCTTCCTCAATTTCATCAATTTCCGAAGCATTCAGCACTTTTGAAAGGTAAAAATCTATCGGATTGTAAAGATAATTCACCAAATGTGAAACCGAAACGCGGCGTTTCCAATCGTTTAATTTCTCTAAAACTTTTTCGGTTTTTTCAATTTTTACGGGCTTTTGTTCGACGGGTTCGGGTGGATTTTCGATGACGATATTTTCAATGTTCCGACCGCTTTCCACCTCCAACTGCATCACGAATCTGCTTTTTTCACCGGTGTTCAATCCGGAAGTTAAAGCATTGAACATCAAATAGATATTTTCGGAATTTTGAATTAATCGGTAAAAATAATACGCATAAATGATGTCGGTTTCCAAAAAAGTATGAAGCCCGAAATGTTTGCGAACATTAAAAGGAATATAAGAATTTTGCGAGTTTGACGGCGGAAGTTTTCCTTCGTTCACGGAAAGAATAATCACGTTTTTAAAATCGAGAAGTCGCGTTTCCAAAAGCCCCATAACTTGCAAACCTTCCAACGGTTCTCCTTGAAAATCAATATTTTCCAAATTTACCAATTGGTTCATTAAAATTTCCAAAGTTTCCATTTCAATCGGGAAATCGTAAAGTCCGATTTGGTTTTGGATGATTTTAAAATTTTTCTCGAAATGTGCAATATTTTCATAGAGAATATCATCGCACTCCCCTATTCTACTGAGTTCTTCGCAAAAACGAATAAATTCCGAAACCAAATTTTTATCATCTTGTTTTTGTAAAAGTTTAAAAAAACGGAGTTCGTGCAAATGTTCTTCAATCATTTTTTTCGGGATGAAAACGATATTTCTTTCCTCCACTTTTTCGGTAAAAATTCGGATGATTTTTTCATCGTTTTCGGATTTCGGCATTTCTTCCAAAATCGGGAAAACATCGTTGTAATAATAGGTTGAAGCGTTTTTTGCTAATTGTTTTTGAAGGTAAAACACGCGTTTTACGGCATTGGAAAAAGCCAGATTTTTCAGCGGAAAACCCATCGTAATGTTTAGGGAATCCAAACCCGAAAGCGAATCCAACAAAGCCGGAAGCAGGTTTTCATCGGGTAAAACGATGGCAGTTTCCTCGTCTCGCTCGGAAAACGAGATGTTTTTTAAAATTTCGGGGATCAATTTGGTTTGCGCCACATTTCCCGGAACTTCAAAAACTTTGATGTTTTTCGGTTTGGAAAAATCGTCTTCAATCCACTTAAATTCGCGATTGCCGTTAAATTCTTTCCACGTTTTATACGTTCTGAGAAACGTTCCGGCTTCTTGTTTTTCGTCATCGAAATAATACCGGTCTGCATTGAAAAAACATTCGGCTTTGTCTTGCTGCAAAAGGTTTTTTACTAAAATTTCTTCCGCCGGAGAAAACGCATTGAATCCCAAAAACACATATTTTTCCGGAGTTTTTTCTGCAAATTCGGGAATGTTTTGTTTTGCTTTTTCGTGTATCATTCCGCGTGTTGCAAGATTTTGAGATTGAAGTTTTTGCTTTAATTCGGGCAAAAAAACATTCATTTTTTTCCAGAAATTGAGGTATTTTTTTCGGGCATTTTCTTCGTCTCCCAAAGTTTCTCCCCAATTTTTCAGGTGTTCGTCTTCCAAAAGATATTTCAGAATTTGGGTATCGTTTTCGGAAAATTTCAGCATATCGTCCCAATCTTTCAAAAGCGTGGGAAACCATTTTATAAAATCGGCAAAATTTTCAGACGGGCGAGATTTTCCATAAACCTCGAAAGCGAAAAGCCAAAGCGAAATTCCTTTTATTTCCTGTGTGTTTGCGATGTTTTCGAGGAATTCTTCAATCGTGAAAAATTCCGGCAAAAAACCGGAATATTGTTTTTCTTCCAAGATTTTTTTAATAAAAACGCCGGGTCTTTTTCCCGGAAATATCAGTTTGACATTGGATAAATCGGGATGTTTTTCTAAAATTTCGGAAACGCTTTTTTCTAAGAATTTCATTTTTTAAGGCACGCAGATGACGCGGATTTTTAGGATTTACATGGATTTTATTTTCGATTTATTTGTGAAAAATTGTTTCCCGCAGATCACACAGATTTCACATATTTTTTTGAAAACGAAAAAACACGATTTTCTAATTTTTAACTTGTTTGTGAAAATTATTTTATTTCCCACAGATTGCACGGATTACACAGATTTTTTATATTTTCTCTTTTTAATAAACTTTTAAATTTACAAGAATTTTTCAGATGAAAGCACGCGGATGACGCGCGGATTTTGTTTTAATTTTTCACAAATATTCCAGAATATTTACCACTTCGAATTGTGGCGAACTTTCAAACAAATGTTGCAGAATGGGAATGTGTCCGCTGCCGAATATGATTAAAATTCTGTCTTCGCTCGTAGGATTTGTTTTGAGGATGTTGTTGAAAATCCGTAAATTTCTGTCGTACCAATCCAAAGCAATAAAATCGGGTCCGTTGTGATTGCTTGTTTTGCTATCCACTAAATACTCTCCCAAATTGTATTTCAGGTTTTTGGGTTGATTAATGATTTTTAAATATTCCGAAAGCGACAGGTCTAATGATTTGTTGTCCAAATACTTGTACCAATTATAATATTTTTCCGACCAATGGCTTGCTTCATCTGTATCTAAATAGAATTCTTCGTCCCAAATGTGGGACAAAACGGAATCTTTTTTCAGATTGTCTCGCAAATAGCTTGTGGCATCTACTGCAAATACTTTTTTTAAATCATTAATTTTCGCTATTCTAAATCCTAATTGATCCACTTCATTGGCGGTTAATGTGTATTTTGATTTGATGTAGGCATTGTATTTTTCGTTTAACGATGCGTTGTCGGTTCGTTCCAAGCAAATAATTGTAGGTTTGAATTTATTGATTTTATCTACAATTTCCAGCACTTGCGCTTGCCTTAAATCATTCAAAATATCAATCGAATTTTCGTTTTTATGAGTGTCTAAATTGGGATTTTCAAAATGAAAAGTTCCCAACAGCAATACTTTGGTTTGCCGATGATCCCACAATAAAAAATCTTCAATCTTATCCTGAGAAAAGGCATAATTAAACGAAATAAGATTAAAAATTACAAGAAAAATATACTTCATACCGTTGTTTTTTTGTTGCGGACAATACATAAATTTAGACAAAAATTACATCAAACCCCCATCGTTAAGAGGTTTGATATATCTTATTTTGCTAGAATCAATTTAGGTTTTCGCAGATTTTTTTACAACGAATCTACGACTACGATTGTTTTTTCTATCCAAACATCTGCATCCAAAGAATCTTTTCCTTTCCAGAATTTGAAATTGTAGGTTCCGGTTTGGTTGGGGCGAAAATCAAAATTCCACGGTAAAGCCTTTGGTTGCCCACAAGAAGAATTGGTTTTGTATTTGTAGGCGGTTACCAATCTGTCAAAATCTTCAATTTGATAATCGTAACCGTAAAATCCTTCGCAGCCTTGAGCATAATCGGAATATGTTATAATTTTTTGAATTGCATTGACTTCCATAGAATCCACTTCCACAGAATCTTTCATAATTTCTATGCTGTCGATAGCCACTCTGTTCACTTCGTTTATTTCCGGAAAGTCGTCATTATTGTCGTTGCAACTCATAAAAGCAATTGCGAGAATAGCCGTTGCAAATCCGATATTTACTAATTTTTTCATTGTATTTATTTTTTTTATGAAACAAAAATACGGATTATTTCTAATTTGAAAATTTTAGATTTAATCTCCTAACTAAACAAATCCCTCACTTTTTCAAAGAAAGTTTTTTCTTTTCCGGAAGGTTCGGCTGCCATTTCGCCGCTGTTGAGTTGATGTTCAAAAAATGTTTTTTGTTCGGGGGTGAGTTTTTGCGGTGTCCAAACGTTGATGTGGATAAACATATCGCCGCGTCCGTAGCCGTCGAGATTTGGAAGTCCTTTTCCGGATAATCTCAAAATTTTTCCGGATTGTGTTCCGGCTTCAATCGTGATTTTCACTTTTCCGGATGCGGAAATCGGAATTTCTTTTTTCGTTCCCAATGCCGCTTCCGCAAAGGAAATATACAATTCCTGATGCAGATTGTCGCCTTCGCGTTTGATTAATTTGTCTTCCTCTTCTTCCACCACCACCAAAAGATCTCCAGAAATTCCGCCAAACGGCGCATCGTTTCCTTTTCCGCGAACGCTCAACTGAATGCCTTCTCTTGCTCCTGCCGGAATTTGAATTGTAACTTCTTCTTCTTTTTTTATCAAACCTTGAGTATCGGCTCCGGGCGGAATTTTATCGGCAATTTTTCCGAGTCCGTGGCAAGTTCTGCAAGTGGTTTGCGTTTGAATCTGACCGATAAATGTGCTGGTAACTTGAATTTGAATTCCGGAACCGCCACACGAAGGACAGTTTTTTGAGGTAACGCCTTCGGCGAGTTTCAATCTTTTTATTTTGATGGTTTTTTGAGTTCCGGTCAGCATTTCTTCCAGATTCAATTTGATGCGAACTCTGAGATTGGAACCTTTAAATTGCGGTGTTCTCGCTCCGCCGAATCTGCTGAAACCGCCTCCAAAACCGCTTGAAA
The DNA here is from genome assembly GCA_031277475.1 of Flavobacteriaceae bacterium. Taxonomy (GTDB): domain Bacteria; phylum Bacteroidota; class Bacteroidia; order Flavobacteriales; family Weeksellaceae; genus JAITMJ01. Next base: position 14,468 of record JAITMJ010000039.1, on the reverse strand, counting down.
AATGTCCGCCGAAAATATCTCCGAAATGTTCAAAAATATCGTCCATCGTCATTCCGCCGCTGAAACCGCCAAAACCTCCGTTTCCGCCAACTCCGGCGTGTCCGAATTGGTCGTAGCGGGCGCGTTTATTTTGGTCGCTCAAAACTTCGTAGGCTTCTGCCGCTTCTTTGAATTTTTCTTCTGCGGCTTTATCTCCCGGATTTTTATCGGGGTGAAATTTTATCGCCTGCTTTCTGTAAGCCTTTTTTATTTCTTCGGCGGAAGCCGTTTTGGAAACTTCCAGTATTTCGTAGTAATCTCGTTTAGTCATTTTTTTTTATGTGAAGCCCCCTGAAAATCTCTAATAAAATGGGGATTTTGTTTGTTAATTTTATATTAATAGATTTTTTTCATTATCATTTTTTCCGTGTTTCCTTTCTGATTTTTGGATTTTGAGATTTCATAATCTACATCGAATCAAGATTTTTCACCAAATTTCCATCTATAAAAAATTTATAATTATGCGCTCTAAAACCTGCAAATAAAAAAGGTCTTGTTTTTACAATGATAATTGCGGTATCATCTATTCTTACTTCATAAGTTTTAGAAAATTCTGTAGAAAAATGAGTAAACGGATTTAATGCGCTTTGTAAAGTTTTCTTTGTTCCGTCTATCGAATAAGTAAAATTTCCCGTAAACCAATTTCTTTGAAAGGTTATCTTTTTATGATTTATATCCAAAGTGAATTTCATTTCTTTTTTCTTTTAATTATTGTTAAAATTTATAAAGTTTAAATAAAAACTTTGACATTTTTTGTGTCGCCCTACGGGCGAAATGAAGTGGAATTTTGTTTTTTCCGCAGGCTGCGCTTCGCTTACCTGCGGTTATGAAAATTCGGCTCTTCGAGCCGCCCCACGTTTTTCCCAAAAATTTTGACAAAGCATTTACTCGCTTTTGACTTTTCGTCTTTTTTAGGGACTTTTGCTCTCATCAAACTTTGTCAAAGATTTTAGAACTTTGACAAAGTGTTAAAAACCCGCATCTCGCACCTCGCACCTCAAAAATTTTAATTTCCGATAATCACTTTTGAAAATCGGATGACTTTGTCGTAAAGTTGATAACCGGTTTCGATAACGTCCACGATTTTTCCTTTTAAATCTTCACTCGGAGCGGGAATTTGGGTAATGGCTTCGTGGAAATCCACGTTGAAATCATCGCCGATGTTCACTTCAATCGGTTTCAGACCTTTTTCAGCCAATTTATTTTTGAATTTTTGATAAATCAGTTCCACGCCTTTTAAATCGGTTTCATTTTCGGTTTTGGCGATTTCTTTGATTGCCCGTTCAAAATCGTCTAAAATTTCCAGCATAGAAATCATCATATCTTGGTTGGCATATTGAAAAAACTCCATACGTTCTTTTGCGGTTCGTTTTTTATAGTTTTCAAATTCCGCATAAAGCCGAATGTAGCGGTCTTTTTCTTCTGCCAAAACTTCCTGTGCAGATTTTTCTTCTGTCAGATTTTCAGGATTTTCGGGGTCGCCGTTTTGTGAATTTTCATCGGGAAACGTTTGTTCGTCATCGTATATATCGTGATTTTCGGACATAATTATGATTTTTTCGTTTTAGGTTTTCAAAACATTTGCCAAAGCAATTTTCAGGACAAATCGGCAGGTTTTTGATGTGTGAGATTTGTTTTAAACTATTTTGCAGATTACAAAAATTGAATAAAAAATCCTGCAAAAAATCTGTAAATTCGCATCTGAAAAATTAAAACAAAAAATTCGGTATATAATAAAAAATGAAAACATTAAATCCCAAAGAAATTTCTTCCGCACTGTTCCAAAACGTATTGCAAGCGGCTGTTGCTCCGCGTCCGATTGCTTTGGTTTCTACCATTGACAAAAACGGAAACATCAATTTGTCGCCGTTCAGTTTCTATAATATTTTCAGCACGGTTCCGCCGATTTTGATTTTTTCGGCGTCTCGAAGAGTTCGTGGAAACACTACGAAACACACGCTGGAAAATGTTCTCGAAGTTTCGGAAGCGGTGATTGGAACGGTGAGTTTTAATATTATTCAGCAGGTTTCGCTTACATCCACGGAATATGAAAAACACGAAAACGAATTTATAAAATCCGGACTCACGATGAAAAATGCCGATTTGGTAAAGCCGAAACTCATCGAAGAATGTGCTGTGAATTTTGAGTGTAAAGTATTGGAAGTGAAATCTTTTGGAAATGAAGGCGGTGCCGGAAATTTGGTGATTTGTGAAATTTTAAGGGTTCATCTTCGTGAAGAATATTTGGATGAAAATGGAAATCTTGACCAGAATAAATTGGATTTGGCAGCACGTCTCGGTGGAAATATTTATTCCAGAAACAACGCCGAAAACTTTTTTGAAGTTCCGAAACCTTTAGTAACAAAAGGAATCGGTTTTGATAATTTGCCCGATGAAATCAGATTTTCAAAAATCTTCACCGGAAACGATTTGGGAATGCTCGCCAACGTGGAAAAACTTCCGGAAGGAAAGGCATCTTCCGAAGAATCTGTTCACAAAAAAGCGCAGGAATTTTTACATCAAAATAATATTGAAGAAGCGTGGAAATCTTTGATATAAACGATTAGAAAATACGTCTGAAAAACATTAAAATTTTAAGATAGTGCCACAAATAAAAACGTAACTATTTATAATCAAATAGTTACGTTTATTTTTGTAGCCCGTAGGGGAATCGAACCCCTCTTACCAGAATGAAAATCTGAGGTCCTAACCGATAGACGAACGGGCCTGGATTTTATGTTTACGCCAATTTATTGACGTGTTTTGTCAATTTACTTTTCAAATTAGCCGCTTTATTTTTATGTATAATATTTTTCTTTGCCAATTTATCCAACAAGGAAATCACTTTCGGCAATTGATCTTGCGCCGATTTTTTATCTTCTTCACTTCTCAATACTTTCATCGCCGTTCTTGCGGTTTTATGATAATATCTGTTCAACAGCCTTTTTGCATTGCTTTGTCGGATTCTTTTTAAAGCCGATTTATGATTCGCCATAACTATTTCCTAAAAATATGGGTGCAAAGATATAACTTATTTTTTTTATCTGCAATTTTTTTTTTGACATGAACATTTCGCGGTAGTTTCAACTACTGAATGCAACTTTTTTATTTTCTAAATTTAGGAAGAAAATTTCTTTAAATTTCTAAACTTTAAACAAACCCTTTTTCCAAACCCTCAATCAAATCTTCCACATCTTCAATTCCTACACTCAATCTCACCAAATCGTCTGTGATTCCCGCTTCTAAACGTTTTTCCGCAGGAATGGAAGCGTGCGTCATCATTGCCGGATGATTCGCCAAAGATTCCACGCCGCCCAAACTTTCCGCCAACGTGAATATTTTAATTTGTTCCAAAAATTTCACGGCATCTTCTTTTTTTCCCGATTTAAAGGTGAAAGAAACCATTCCTCCGGATTCTCGCATTTGTTTTTGAGCCAATTCGTGTTGAGGATGAGATTTCAATCCGGGATAAAAAACGCGGTCAACTTTCGGATGATTTTCTAAATATTTTGCAATTTCAAAGCCGTTTTCGGAATGTTTTTGCATTCGCAAAGCCAATGTTTTGATGCCTCTTAAAACCAAATAAGAATCCATCGGCGACAAAATTCCGCCGCCGGCAAATTGAATAAAATGCAGTTGTTCGCCCAATTCGAGATTTTTTGTGATTAATGCGCCGGCAATCACATCGGAATGTCCGCCCAAATATTTCGTTGCGGAATGCATCACAATATCGGCTCCCAAATCCAGCGGTTTTTGAATGTACGGCGTAGCAAACGTATTGTCCACCGCTATCAGAATATTTTTTCCTTTCGCCAAATCTGCAACGGCTTTGATGTCTGCCAACTTCATCAGCGGATTGGTCGGCGTTTCAATCCAAATCAGTTTTGTTTTTTCATTGATTTTTTCTTCAACATTTTTAATGTTCGTAAAATCCGCAAAGTGAAATTTCAGTTGATATTTTTCAAACATTTTGGTGAACATTCTGTAAGTTCCGCCGTATAAATCGTTGCAAGCGATGATTTCATCTCCCACATTCAGAAGTTTCAAAACGCAATCTGTGGCTGCCAATCCGGAAGAAAAAGCCAAACCTTTCGCGCCGTTTTCGATGCTTGCCAAACTGTCTTCCAACGCCTGTCTTGTAGGGTTTGCCGCTCTGGAATATTCGTAGCCGGAATGTATTCCGGGAGATTTTTGTGCGAATGTGGATGTGAAAAATACCGGAACATTTACGGCTCCGGTTGAAGGTTCATGGCTTTGTCCGCCGTGAATTACTTTTGTGTTGAATTTCATATTATTTTAATTTGTTTAAAATTTGATATTCTTTAATCTATTATTTTATAATCACTTAATCTATAAATATTTAACTCTCTTCTTTAGCAAAAAAATGAAAACAAAGTTCGAAGTTTATATTTGTAATTCATTACCGGATAATTAATTTCTCAGAAACTTTTGTTCTGCCGATTTCTGAAATCGCAAGATAATTTCCGGGCGGCAATTTCAGGCTGATGTCGGTTTTGCCTTTAATTAATTTTCCTGTGTAAATCAATTTTCCGCTCATATCCAGAATTTTAATGTTTCCTTCGCCGGAACTTTCCACAGAGAAATTTCCGTTGTTCGGATTCGGATATATTTTGAAATTTTCACTTGCGGGGTTTTCATTCACCGCCAGAAAATCGTTGTAGGCTTTTCCGAAATTCAAAATTCCGTAGCCCATTTGGTCATCGTGATTCGGCGCAAGCGAGGCGGTATTTTTTAAAAGATTTTTAATATTTTCTCGGCTCATCGTATTTGGAAGTGCTTGCAATAAACACGCCACGCCGCCTGCCGCAAGCGGAGTTGCCAAAGAAGTTCCGCTGGCAAAAGTGGTGAAATCATCGAAAACCGTTGCCGTATTTGTGCCTCTCGTGCTACCGTCCGGTTTCACAACGCCTGCGGAATTGGGACCAAAAGACGAAAATGAAGACGAATTTCCGGCGGAATCTACGGCTCCGATTGTGAAAACTTTTGCATTATCTGCCGGACTGATGATGTAGTGCCAACTGTCCTGCCCGGAATTTCCCGCCGCCGAAAGCACAAAAATTCCTTTTTCCGCTGCGATTTGTGCGCCTCTCGCAATGAAAGAAACGCTGCCGTTCATATCGTCATAAGTGAGGTCGTATCTGGAATCGTCAAAAGTGGAATATCCGAGGGAAGTGGTAATCACATCCACGCCTTTTCTGTCGGCTTCTTCCGCCGCTTCAATCCAATAAATTTGTTCTTCGGGAATTTCTTGTGCGGTAGTTTCCGTAGCATAAAGATAAAAATCCGCATCGGGAGCGGCTCCTGCAAAATCTCCGTTTAAAAATCCGCCGATTACACCCAAAACAATAGTACCGTGAGAATTAAGCGAAAGGTTGTAAATATCGGTATTTTTTGAAACAAAATTGTAGCCGCCTTTGATGAGATTGTTTGTCCAAAGTCTTGAAAAAGCACTTCCCGTATCCACAGTCGGAAAACCGGTATCAATCACGGCAATACTGATTCCCGTTCCCGTAAAACCCGCTTGGTGAAGTTGGCGCAGATTGATTTGGTCAATTTGTGCGGCACCGATTCCGTAATCAAATTCCGTGAGCAACATATTTTCAAAATTTTCCCATTTGTTTTTATGATTTTCCGGAGCAAACGGAATTCCGGGATGAACCACAAAACTTTCCACCGAATCCACAAAAGATTGATCTTCCAAAATGTCGATTTGCGCTTCCGTAGCATTCACAATAACGCCGTTCAACCATTTGGAAGAGTCCGCAACCGTAAATCCCAGATTTTGAATGTTTTGAATGTAAGTTGGTTCTATCGGCGCATCTTGGTCGTTCAACGGGATTCCCAAATTGCTTCTCCTGTCCAAAGATTTCTGCGAAAGTTCCGAAAGCGGATTGGCATAAAAAGCGGCTTTGTTCGGTTTGTCTTTAAAGTGAACAAAAACAAGTTCCGTGTTTTGCGCTTGAAAAAATCCGAAACCAATGATGAACGAAATAGAAAATAGAAATTTTTTCATTGCTTTAAATTTTAATTCAAAGATAATTTAATTTTATAGAAAAGATAATGTCAACAATCCGTAATTTTATAAATCGGCTAAACTTGAGTATTTCCGACTATCCGTTTAACCGTTTAAATCAGGTAATTTCCCGGACCAAACCCAATCTTTCTAAAATATTCTTAACTTTAACAAAAAAAAATCCAACCTTTTTATAATTTTTTGTATCTCTATTTTTAAACCAATTTTTTTAATTGATATTTTCGTATAAAGTTATAAATTATAAAAAACCGTATTTTCACGTTATGCAGGCTAAACGCATTAAAAAATATTAATTCACCGTCTTTTTTTTAACGCAAAGTTCGCCATATTTTTATCTTGATTTTTCGAAAGTGCAAAGGCATTTTATTTAGCAAAGGCTTGTGTTCTCTTAATACGTTTTCCGGTTGCTGAGTGAAACGACCTTTAGTTTAAAATATTTTCAAATCTTTTAAAAATTTTTTGCGTTAAAATTATACTTAAATATTTATAAAAAACTAAATATACTTAATTTATTTATTATAATTGTTTAAAATTTTAATGCATTTAACCTGCACGTTATGGCTTTAAATTAATCCCTTCACACAAAATTTGTATTTTTGCACTTTCACAGAAAGAAAAAGAAAAGGATGTTAGAAAAAATAGATGAATTATTGGTGGAAGTTGTAGATTTTAATACTTCAGATAAAGAAAAAATCGAGCAGTTCCGAATTCGGTTCAACGGGAAAAAAGGAATTTTAAATGATTTTTTTGAAAAGTTCAAAGATGTTCCGAATGAACAAAAAAAAGAGTTCGGGCAGAAAATCAATGCGCTGAAACAAGCCGTAAATTTAAAACTCGATGAACTTAAAAACGCGGATTCCTCATCAATATCTTCGGAAAAAGGCGACCTCACAAAACCCGGATTTCCGTTGGAATTGGGTTCGAGGCATCCGATTAATTTAGTGAAAAATAAAATTATCGACATTTTTAAATCCATCGGTTTTGCGGTGGCTGACGGACCCGAAATCGAAGACGATTTGCACAATTTTACGGCGCTCAATCTTCCGGAATATCATCCCGCGAGAGATATGCAAGACACGTTTTACATCGAAACGAATCCGGATATTTTGCTCCGAACGCATACTTCATCTGTGCAAATTCGATATATGGAAAATCATCAGCCGCCGATACGGATTTTAGCACCCGGCAGAGTTTTCCGAAACGAGGCGATTTCTTCGCGATCGCATTGTATTTTTCATCAAATCGAAGGTTTGTATATTGATGAAAATGTGAGTTTTGCGGATTTAAAACAAAGCATTCAGTTTTTCACGACCGAACTTTTCGGGAAATCCAAAATCAGAATGCGCCCTTCGTATTTTCCGTTCACGGAACCGAGCGCGGAAGTGGATGTTTATTGGGGTTTGAACTCCGAAACCGATTATAAAATCACAAAAGGAACCGGCTGGCTCGAAATTATGGGCTGCGGAATGATAGATCCTGCGGTTTTGCAAAATGTAAACATTGATGCCGAAAAATATTCAGGTTATGCTTTCGGAATGGGAATCGAAAGAATTGTGATGTTGCTTTACCAAATGGGCGACATCCGAATGTTTTTTGAAAACGATGTGAGAATGTTAGAGCAATTTAAAACGGTTTGAAAATTTCGGTTATTTTTCCTTTGGAATTTATTGTCGGAAAATCATAAACGACAAGTTTGATTATTGAATACTTTTGCCACTTTCGAGTATTGCAAAATTATTTATTGATGGGCAATCAAAAGAATTTTATCATTATTTTTGTCGTTTAAACCTGATTTTTCACAATCTCGAATCTCAACACATTTTCACAACAAACTGTTAAAACCCGCGTTTTTAAGATAAATATTTTAAGAAAACATATTAATTTTTGTTTTTACTGTCTTAAAATTCGTAATTTTAACAAATTGTTTTTTATAGACGTTGAGATAAAAGATAAAGGACAAAAGAATAAAAAGTAAACCATAGCCACTTTTTCCCCCTTCGGGGGACAGGGGGCTGATAACCTTAAACTTTGAATTTTTGAAACATGCAAATGAGTAATAGATTTATCCCGATAATTTCTGTGTTTATGACGATTTCCTTAGTGGTTTTCGTGATGTTGCAGTATTATTGGCTGAAAAGTTATTACACCGCTTTGGATCAGGATTTTTCCAATAAAGTTTATGCCGCTTTGGAAACTTCAACCAAAAGAATTTCGGACATCGAAATTGATAAATACCTGAACATCGACAACCGAAATTTCGCAAACAGCATCGTCAATTCCGATAAAAATCAGCCGACTTTAACTACGATTCAACAAGTGGAAGATTCGGCTACCAGACGTTCCATCACCTATTTGAAAAGCATTATCGAAAAACAGCAAATCCCGATTTCCAAAAAAGGAGACAGCCTGAACCTCACGAAAATGTACACCGATGAAAATTTAATTCGCATCAAAAAAGATTCCTCAACACCGGAAATTTTAACCGCAGAACTCGATCAATCCATTGAAAACGGCGAATACAACTTGAGAGAATTTGCAAAACTGAACGCTTCTAACCTCCCGATAGAAAAAAGAGTGAACAACCAAATTTTGGATTCTGTGCTTTCTAAAGAATTGAGAATGAAAGGAATAAAAGCAAGATTCGGATTTGCCATCATTGATAAAAATAATAATTCCACCACCGTTACCAACAAAATTTTTCAGGATTATCCGGCACTTGTTAACTATTCTTATCCGCTTTTTACCGACAGCAAAGACCACACGTTGTATTCGCTTTCCGTAGTTTTTCCGAGAAAAGATTATGCGCTCGCCAAAAATAATTTCCCGATGTTGCTCGGAACGCTGCTTTCGCTGCTCACGATTTTGGGGATTTACATTATTTCCATCAATTATATGATGCGGCAAAAAAAACTTTCGGACATCAAAACCGACTTCATCAACAATATGTCGCACGAATTTAAAACGCCGCTCGCCACCATTTCCGTGGTTACGGATTCTTTGGTGAACGACAAAATTGCGACCAATCCCGAAAAAGTGAAATACTATTCCAATCTCATCAAACAGGAAAATCTGCGGATGAAAAAACAAGTGGAAAATGTATTGAATATGAGCAAGTTGGAACGAAACGAAGTGAAATTATTTTTAAAAGAAACGAACGTCCGCGAACTCATCAAAGAGATTTCGGAATCTTTCGGATTAATCGTAGCCCAACGAAACGGAACGCTGACGCAGGAATTTAACACCGCAAAATACATTTTTAAAGTAGATGAATTTCACCTCTCGAATATGCTGATAAATCTGTTGGACAACGCCAATAAATATTCATCCGAAGCCCCTGAAATAAAGATAAAAACATGGAACGAAGGCAATTGGTACGTCATCGAAATTTCGGACAAAGGCATTGGAATGGAACTGCACAACAAGACCAAAATTTTCGAGAAATTTTTCCGCGAGGAAACCGGAAATATCCACAACGTGAAAGGTCAAGGCTTGGGATTGACGTATGTGAAAAAAATCGTGGAACTGCACAAAGGACAAATTCTCGTGGAATCGCAAAAAGGAAAAGGCAGCACGTTTACGATAAAACTACCTTGTAGTTAATTAAGAATTAAGAATTAAGAATTAAGAATTAAGAATTGAAAATTAAGAATTAAAAATTAAGAATTAAAAATGAAAGATAATATCATAAGAAATAAATCTTTCGATTTTTCGGTCAGAATTATAAATCTTTATAAAATCCTGATTAGTGAAAGGAAAGAGAACATTATGTCAAAACAACTATTGAGATCCGGAACATCAATAGGAGCAAATATAGAAGAAGGAATAGCGGCTTTCAGTGCTAAAGAATTTGTAGTAAAATTCCAAATTTCCTACAAAGAAGCGTTTGAAACATTATATTGGCTGAAACTTCTTCATAAAACAAAATATATCAATGATTTAGAATTTAATTCCTTGCACAAAGACATTGAAGAAATAATAAAAATTTTAGCAAGTATTTTAAAAACAACTAAACAAAAAATCACAAAATAAAAAGAATAAAAAACATTAATTCTTAATTCTTAATTCTTAATTACTCATGAACACACGAATATTATTAGTAGAAGACGACCAAAGTTTTGGTGCGGTTTTGAGAGATTATTTGACGATAAATAATTTCGACGTAACGCTTGCCACAGACGGCGAACGCGGTTTAAAAGAATTTATGGAAAAAGATTTTGACATCTGCATTTTCGACGTGATGATGCCCATAAAAGACGGATTTTCTCTTGCCGAAGACGTGAAAAGGATGGACAGAAACAAACCCATCATTTTCCTCACCGCAAGAAATATGCGCGAAGATATTTTGAAAGGTTATCAAATTGGTGCCGATGACTACATCACAAAACCTTTCGACACCGAACTTTTGCTCTACAAAATAAAAGCCATTTTGCAACGAAGCGCATCGCCGGAAGACGAAGAACAAGAGCAATTCAAATTCAGCAATATTTATTTCGATTCGATGTTGCGGCAACTGAAAGTGGGCGACAATGAATACAAACTTTCTCCCAAAGAAAACGAACTGCTGAAACTGCTTTGCATCCACCGAAACGATTTTATGCCGAGAGAACTCGCCCTGCGAAAAATCTGGAAAAAAGAAAACTATTTCACCGCGAGAAGTATGGATGTTTACATCGCAAAACTCCGAAAAATGCTGAAAGACGACGAAGGTTTGGAAATCATCAACGTTCACGGCGAGGGTTTCAGACTGCTCGTCAAGAATTAGAAATCAAGACAAAAAAAACACGAAATTGTGAGTTCAAGCCCGCAATGACAAAAGAGACAACAATCATCAAAAGGCTTATTTACTTTGCTGATTTTTTATCAAAATCGGTAATTTCGAAAAATTCCAAAAAATTATTTTATTCTCGATTGAATTAAAAAAATGATATATTTACAGAATACATTTTTAAAAATTTAAAGAAAATGACATTCACAAGATTATTCGATATCGCCCGTTTTGCCGCCGAAAATTTCCCTAAAAACGATATGTTTTCAACGAAATACAACGGCGAATGGCAAAAAATTTCATCTCAAGAATATTTGAATTTGGGCAACAAATTTTCACGAGGTTTGCTGAAACTCGGCATAAAACCCGGAGATAAAATTGCGCTCATCACCACAAGCACACGCACAGAATGGGCAGTTTGCGATTTGGGAATTTCACAAATCGGCGTGATTTCGGTTCCGGTTTATCCCACGATTTCACCGGCGGACTACGAATTTATTTTTAATGAAGCCGAAGTGAAATTCTGCTTCGTGTCCGACAAAGATTTGTACCAAAAAGTGATGCACGTCAAAAACAACATTCCGAGTTTGAAAGGTATTTTTTCGTTTGATAATATCGACGGTGTTGCCAATTGGAACGAAGTTTTGGATGCCGGAGAAAACACCGCCTCGCAAGATGAAGTGGAAGATATTTCCAAAACCATTCACGCGATGGATTTGGCGACCATTATTTACACCTCCGGAACCACAGGAAAACCAAAAGGCGTGATGCTTTCGCACGACAATATCGTTTCCAACGTGAAAGGTTCCGCCGAAAGAATTCCGAAAAAATCTAATTTTGATTTCAAAACCGCACGAGCATTGAGTTTCTTGCCGATTTGCCACATTTTTGAAAGAATGATTTTTTATTTCTACCAAACCAACGGCATTTCGATTTATTTTGCCGAAAGTATTGATAAAATGGGCGAAAACATCAAAGAAGTGAAACCGCATTATATGACGGTGGTTCCGAGATTGATAGAAAAAGTTTACGATAAAATCTACGATAAAGGCGTTTCCGCAGGCGGTTTGAAAGCAAAAATTTTTCTTTGGGCATTGAAATTAATCGAATCTAAAAAAACGATTTCAAAACCTTCGGGATTGAAAGAAATCATCGCCGATAAATTGGTTTTTTCCAAATGGCGAGAAGGTTTGGGCGGCGAAATCACGACTTTGGTTTCCGGTTCGGCAGCACTTTCGGAGCGTTTGAACAAGATTTTTCAAAACGCCGGAATTCCGATTTTGGAAGGCTACGGTTTGACGGAAACTTCGCCGGTGATTTCCGTAAATTCCGTCCAACATTCCAAAGTAGGAACCGTAGGTTTTCCGCTGAAAAACGTGGAAGTAAAAATTCTGGAAGACGGCGAAATTGCGGTAAAAGGTCCCAATGTTTTTATGGGATATTATAAAAATGAAGAACTCACGAAAGAAGTTTTTACGGAAGACGGCTATTTTAAAACCGGAGACATCGGGCACATTGACAAGGAAGGTTTTTTGAAAATCACCGACCGAAAAAAAGAAATGTTCAAAACTTCCGGCGGAAAATATGTGGCACCTCAAATCATTGAAAATCTGGCGAAATCTTCAAAATTTATCGAACAAATTATGGTGGTGGGAGACGGCGAAAAAATGCCGACTGCTCTGGTGCAGCCGGATTATCATTTCGCAAAAAATTGGGCTGTTCTTCACAAATTGAACATCGGAGAAACGCCTGCCGAAATGTCTCAAAGTCCGGAACTGAAAGCGAGAATCGAGAAAGAAATCGAAAAAATCAATACACAATTGGGAAATTGGGAACAAATCAAAAGAATTGAATTGACGCCGGAAGTTTGGTCGATTGACGGCGGAGAACTGACCCCAAAATTGAGTTTGAAAAGAAAAATGATTAAAGAAAAATACATTGATCTTTACAATAAAATGTATGATAGGGGTTGAAATCAGGTCAAACGCATTAAAATTTTAAATATTCATAACAAATAAATTAAATATATTTAATAATCGTTCAGTATTTAAGTATAATTTTAACACAAAGAATTTTTGAAAAGGGTTTGAAAATATTTTAAACGCAAAGTCCACTCTGCAACCGGAAAAACGTATTAAGAGAACACAAGCCTTTGCTAAATAAAATGCCTTTGCACTTTCGAAAAATCAAGATAAAAATATGGCGAACTTTGCGTTAAAAAAAGACGGTGGATTGACATTTTTAATGCGTTTAGCCTGGGTTGAAATTAATGTTGGAAATTGAAAATTTATTCAAAGTTTAATTCACTCTCTCTCATCAAAATGTCCCACGAAATCTACATAAAACGCTGCATTGAACTCGCAAAAAAAGCCGCAGGAAACACATTTCCGAATCCGTTGGTCGGAAGCGCGATTGTACACAACGGAAAAATTATCGGCGAAGGATTTCACGAAAAAGCAGGCGAAGCACACGCAGAAATTAACGCGATAAATTCCGTGAAAAATCCCGAATTGCTGAAAAATTCTACCATTTATGTTTCTTTGGAACCGTGTTCGCATTTCGGAAAAACGCCGCCTTGTGCAGAAAAAATTGTGGAAATCGGTTTCAAAAAAGTGGTGATTGGAAGTTTGGATATCCATGAAAAAGTGAACGGAAAAGGAAAACAAATCATTGAAAACGCAGGAATAGAAGTGGTTTCCGGAGTTTTGGAAAATGAATGTAAAATGCTGAACAAACGTTTTTTCACATTTCATGAAAAAAAACGACCGTATTTGATTTTAAAATGGGCAGAATCTGCGGACGGATTTTTGGATAAAAATTTTAAAACTTGCCAAATCGGAAATGCTTTGACGAAACAATTTGTTCACCAATTACGAAGCGAAGAACACGCCATTTTGGTAGGAACACAAACGGCACTCAACGATAATCCGAGTTTGACGACAAGAGAAATTTCCGGAAGAAATCCGGTGCGTATCTTAATTGATTTTGATTTAAAAGTTCCCGAAAATTTCAATATTTACAATGGTGAAGCCGAAACTTTTGTGTTTAATTCCGTTAAAAATTCCGAAGAAAAAAATGTGAAATTCATTAAAATTGAAAGGGAAAATTTTCTTGAGAATCTGATGCAAAAATTGTATGAAAACCAAATCCAATCGATGATTGTGGAAGGCGGAAGTTTTACGCTCCGACAATTCATCAATGCCAATCTTTGGGACGAAACCATCATCATCAAAAACCCGAATTTGAAATTGGAAAACGGAACAAAAGCACCGAGTTTTAATTTTAAACCCGTTGAAAATCAGAACTTTAGAGATAATGAAATATTTTGCTTTAAGCCTTAAGCATATTGCCTGTAGCATATTTTTATTATTTTTGTAAAAATCCCAACACAATGAGCCGATTAATTTACGACATCAACGAACTAAACCTCGATGAAACCTACACTTACGCCGATTATTTGCTTTGGCGATTTAAAGAGCGCGTGGAATTAATCAAAGGTAAAATTTTGAAAATGAGTCCGGCTCCGGCAAGAATTCATCAAGATATTTCGCGAAATGTAAGTGTAATTTTATATAAATATTTCAGTAATAGTCCGTGCAAATTGTATTA
>JAITMJ010000033.1 GCA_031277475.1 Flavobacteriaceae bacterium | reverse complement strand
GCGTGGAATTTGAAAAAAATCATGGAAGAATTGCGGGAAATTTTTTCGCGTTTTATTTTTCGCCTGCTCTTTTCCGAAAAATTTTTCGCGTGGCACGGCGTGGGGTAGGGTTTTTAAGGATTGACTACTTAAATGCTTTAATTTTTTCTGTATTTTGTTCTTTTGCCTTGAAGCAAAAGAACCAAAAATTCAAGGCTTGGAAACTCGGCTAAAATTTTAAACAATTTTCTAAAATTTTGCCTCATACTTTTTTATTTTTTTTTAAAGGAATCGGCGAACCTTCGCTTTCATAACTCGGGCGGAAAGATAAATTTGAACAAATAAGTTAAAGTTTTGCCGCCACTCAAACAATGGAAATTTTTTAACGAAAATTATTTAAAATTTGCCTCCTGCATTTTTATTTTTTTTTAAAGGAATCGGCGAATCTTCGATTTCTTAATGCCTCCGTTTCCGAAGCCGTTTCCAAAGATACAAGATATCAGATTTTTATCTATTATTCTGTTAATTTTTGTAATCTTTAAATTAACTTCACCTCGTATTTTTGCCGTCCACCACAATTCTTTCGTTTCTGTTTGCCAATTCCCAAGCGGTGGAAAAAATCAGTTGAGCGCGTTTTTGCAAAAGGTTGTAATCTATTTTGTCCGGATCATCGGTCGGCTTGTGATAATCTTCGTGAATGCCGTCAAAGAAAAACGCTACCGGAATATTGTGTTTTGCAAAATTGTAGTGGTCTGACCGATAATATAATCTTTCCGGATCTTTCGGATCGTCGTATTTGTAGTTCAGTTCGAGTTTCACGGTGGAATCATTCGTTGCTTCATTGATTTTTTTCAATTCAGAACTCAGCATTTCCGAACCGATGACGTAAACATATTGCTTTCCGCGATTTTCTTGATCGTCTCTGCCAATCATATCAATATTCAAATCGGCGACCGTATTTTCCAATGGAAAAATCGGGTTTTCGGAATACCAACTCGAACCGAAAAGTCCGTGCTCTTCGCCCGTAACGTGCAAAAACAGAACAGAACGTTTCGCGCCTTTTCCGGATTTTTTGGCTTCCTGAAAAGCCTTTGCCATTTGCATTACGGCTACGGTTCCGCTGCCGTCGTCATCAGCACCGTTGTAAACAACGCCGTTTTTCGTCCCGACGTGGTCGTAGTGTGCGGAAATCACGATGATTTCATTCGGTTTTTCCGTTCCTTCGATGAACGCCAGAATATTTTCCGAATCCGGAAGTGTTTCGCCTCTGCTTTTTTTGTTCATAAAATCTGCCGGAACTTTTTGATAATAGGAATCCATAGTCGGCGGATGATTAATTCCCAGATTTTTATAAAAATTCACCACATATTCGCCTGCTTTTTTCTGCCCCGGACTTCCGGTATCTCTGCCTTGCATTTCGTCTGAAGCGATGACGAAAAGGTTGGTTTTCATTTCTTCGGCTTTTATGGATGCAAAAGATTTTTTAAATGTAGAATTTTCCAAAGCGGAAACCGTTTGAGTTTCGCCGTCGGAATTTCCTAAATTTTTGCTTGGAGAACAGTTTTGCAACAAGGCAATCGCCAAAACGAGGAGAGGTGTTTTAAAGTTTTTCATTGGTTTTTTTATGTATTAATGATGATTAAAAGTAGAGTGTTCTTTTTATTTGATTTTAAAATTTTTCTATGAGGTATGAATTGGATTTTTTCATTTCGCTTACTGATGTTTTAAAGGATGGCAGAAACAGAATAAGTTCTTCAATTTTACTTGTCGACGAATTTAAAACCACAATTATCAATTTATGTTTATTGATGTTTTGTTGATGTATTAAATTTTTGTCTATCGTTAAAAGCATATCGAAACCGTTATCAATACATAAAGTCATTAGTTTTCCGTTTTTGATGCCGTTCCATTTCATTTCTGAAACCGTAAAAACTTCAAATTCACTTAGATAGAATTTCAGTTTTTTGGTTATACATTCATCAAGCAAAATTTTCATCGAATATTTCTGTTGAAGTTTCAATTAATTTTTGAGATATTTCCAAAACTCCAATGACCTGCTCTTTTTTTACACCGTCAAAATCTTCGAGGAAAGTTTTTATGGAATCACCGGTTTCCAGATAATCAAAAAGATTTTTCACAGGAACTCTTGTTCCGTAAAAAACAGGTGTTCCACCTAAAATTTCGGGGTCAATATTTATAATTTGCTTGTTCATTATCAGGGTGTGTCGGAAATAATTTGTACAATATTAATAAATTTTATTTAATCGTTATGATACGGTTTCCCCTGCAAAATTTGGGCGGCTCGGTAAATCTGCTCCACAAAAAACAGACGAACCATTTGATGTGTAAACGTCATTTTTGAAAGCGAAATTTTTTCATCGGCTTTGGCTTGAATTTCTTCCGAAAAACCATAAGCACCGCCAACCAGAAAATTGATTTTTTTCACCGAAATGTTTTGCCAATGTTCAATTTTTAAAGCAAATTCTCTACTCGTAAATTGTTTGCCTTTTTCGTCGAGAAGGATTGTCAAATCAGAGTTTTCAATATAATTAAGAAATGATTCGGCTTCGGATTTTTTCAAAAGTTCGGGCGAAAGATTTCGGACATTTTTCACATCCGGAATTTCTACGATTTCAAAATCCCAGTGTTTGGGAATTCGTTTTTGGTAATACGAAATCAAGAGTTTAATTTCTTTATTATCAGTTTTTCCGATGCAAAGTAAGTTCAGTTTCATGCTTTCAATTCAAAGTTATAAAATTCAATGTTCAAAGTTCAATCCTAACAGGCTCAGGGTGACAAAAATTCAATTTCTAACGTTTCAGTATATCATTCCTGTCGTAAAATGAGGCTTTAAAATTAGTTGTTGTTTTACAAATAAAAGATATAATTTTGTAATCTGTTTATTAATGGTCATTAAATTATTCGTTTAAAATAACTTGAAATTTATGTAACACACTGATTATCAATTTTTTAAATAATTAAATCTTTAAATCATCATTAATACATTAACACAAAAAATGTTCAAAATAATAGACCAATACATCATCAAAAAATATCTCGGAACGCTGGGATTTATGCTCGGTTTACTTTCGATAATCGTTTTTGTGATCGATGCACAGGCGAAAGAACCGAGAATCACTTCAAACGGTTTCACGCTCGGATATTTTATCATTAATTTTTATCCGTATTGGATTTTGAATCTCATCATCACATTCACCTCGATTTTGGTTTTTATTTCGGTGGTTTTTTTCACTTCGCGAATGGCAAACAATACGGAAATCGTGGCGATTATCAGTAGCGGAACAAGTTTTCATCGCTTTGCGCGTCCGTATTTGATGACGTCCGGATTTGTCGCCGTTTTATCATTAATATTAAATCATTTCGTGCTTCCGATTTCAAATATTAAAAAAAACGAATTGGAGCCTTACACTTACAGTGCGCTGACAAGAGAAGAATTTATGGGAACTTCCGAAGTGGCTTCCGGACTTTCTAAAAACGAATTTATTTTCATTAAAAACTACAACAAAACCACGAAAGGCGGCAGAGATTTTATCTATCAAAAATTTGAAAAAGGAAAAATGGTTTATCAATTCAGCGCTTCGGATTTTGCTTGGGATGAAGGAAAAAAAGTGTTTAATATGAACAATTGGTCGGAAAAAACGATTTTGAAAGACGACAGCGAAATTCTGAAAAATGGGCAACAAACCACGAAAAGTTACGGATTTCCGCCGGACGAACTTTTTGCCGGCGTTTTGGAAGGACAAAACAAAACCACGCCTCAACTCGTAAAATTCATCAACCGCGAAAAAGAAAAAGGAAATTCTAATCTCAATTCTTATTTGAACGAACTTCATCAACGCACGTCAATGCCTGTTTCCATCGTTATTCTCACGTTTTTGGGATTGTCGCTTTCATCTCAAAAAAAACGCGGCGGACTCGGTTTGAATTTGGCTCTCGGAATCACGCTCGCTTTTGTTTTCGTATTTTCTTTTGAAGTTTTAAAAATCGTTTCCGAAAAAAAAATATTGCCTCCTCTGATTTCAATGTGGATTCCGAACATCATTTTTGCACCGCTGGCAGCGTATCTTTACGTTAAAAGAGCCAATCAGTAAAGAAATTATTTTCGAATTATGAGTTCAAAAACAGATAAAAGAAAACAGATGCGGTTTGTCCGGTAGTTTTTTTTCGTAATTCTAAAAAGAATCACCTCACAATTCCATTCAAAAAATCCTTCACGTTCATTCGTTTTTTGCCTTCCAATTGCACTTCTGCAGGAAAATAAATTCCGTCTTTGGTATAGATTTTAAAATTATTTTTTGAAATTTCCATGGTTCCGGCAGTTTTATGATGTTCGCCGATTTCAAAATTTCCGCTGAAAATCTTCAGAATTTTTTCTTCGTTTTCAAGGTTTAAAATCGTGAAAGCAGTAGGGTAGGGCGACATTCCGCGAATGAAATCATAAACTTTTTTCGTGTTTTGATTCCATTCAATTTTTGTGTTTTCTTTAAAAATTTTGGGCGCATGTTTCGGATGTTCCACAAAAGGTTGAGGCGTTTGTTTAATGGAGTTTTCATCCAATTTGTCCAAAGTTTCCACCACCAATTTAGCCCCGATTTCCATCAAGCGATCGTGCAGATTTCCGGCGTTTTCATCGGGAAAAATTTCGACGGATTTTTGCAAAAGAATACTGCCTTCATCAATGTTTTCATTAATAAAAAAAGTGGTAACTCCGGTTCGGGTTTCACCGTTGATGACGGCGTAATTTATTGGTGCTGCTCCACGATAATCCGGCAAAAGCGAAGCGTGAAGATTGAACGTTCCGATTTTTGGAATTTCAAACAGAACTTTCGGCATCATTCTGAAAGCCACGACCACGAAAACATCGGCATCGAGGTTTTTCATCTGTTCCAAAAATTCAAGATTTCGTAATTTTTCGGGCTGAAAAATGGGAAGATGATGTTCAGCAGCATATTTTTTCACCGGCGATTCGTGGAATTTTTGTCCGCGACCGCTTTGTTTATCGGCAATCGTAACCACACCAATAATCTCGTGATTCGATTGATGAATGGCTTGCAAAGAGGCTTTCGCAAATTCCGGCGTTCCGAAAAAAACAATTTTCATTTTTCTTGAGATTAAAATTAAAGATTCCGTGTGCAAATTACGAATTATCTCGTTTTCAGATTGAAAAATTTCCAAATTCTAAACCCAATCCACAAACCTAAAGTATTCAGCAAAACATCGTCCACATCAAAAAAGCCCAATCTTGTGAAATATTGCAAGGATTCAACAATCAAAAGAAATGAAAGAAACGAGATTAATAAAGGTTTAAAATTTTGAAATTTCAGGAAGATCCACCCCATAAATCCAAATGGCACAAACATCACAATATTTCCGAAAACATTGACGAAAATGTTCATCCAATTTCCGCGTTCTGCATTGCGTTGAAAAAATTGAACGGTTGAGAGAATCGGTGAAATTTTCAGCCCATAATCATCCATTTGAAATCTTCCATAGCCGAAAAACATCAGATATATTAATATAAAAATGTAAGGCAATATTGCGATTTTGTAGAATTTTTTCATATTATTTGTAAAATATTGAAATTAAATCGGTAAATAAGAAAAGATGACAAATAAATTTATCATCTTTTATGTCGGCTTCAGACTTCCGCCTGTTGCCTGTTTTTTTAGATTACAAATATATTAGGAATACCTTTTTGAAAATAGAATTGCAGGATAAAACGCCGACATAAAAAAGTGTTAAAAACTTTGAAAATTCAAAAAAAACGGGTTATGAAGAATGTAATTTGAGCTATGAGATTTAAATATTCTCTTTTTCAAAATGATTAGAACAGTATTGAAGTAAAGCCAATGAAAAAAAGTGAAGTGATGAAACCGAACTGAAAAAAACAGGCTAAACGCATTAAAAAATATTAATCAACCGTTTTTTTTAACGCAAAGTTCGCCATACTTTTATCTTGATTTTTCGAAAACGCAAAGGCATTTTATTTAGCAAAGGCTTGTGTTCTCCCAATACGTTTTTACATTTGCTGAGGAAACGCTTTTGTGTTTAAAATATTTTCAATCCTTTTTAAAAACTCTTTTCATTAAAATTATACTTAGATATTTAACAACCGCTAAACATATTTAATTTATTTTTTATGAACATTTAAAATTTTAATGCGTTTGAACTGAAAAAAAAAGTAGAAAACCAATCGCAAAAAATTTATTATTTTTGAGATAATTATTTTAATCTTCATAAACTATGAAAACACGTAAATTGCCGGTTCCGACTTTAGTGTTCGGCTCGTTCTCGGAAGGATGGTCTTCTGACTTTTTTGAAAAATTTGCTCCGCTGGAAGGTAAAGAACGAATAAAAAACAAAACCTATAAACTGGCGTTCGATGAAATCCACATTTCACAATCCATAGTGACGGAAGTTGTGAAATCCGAAACGGAAAAAGTAATTGTGAGAGCACCCGGAGATCTTCAGGAATTTATTTCCGTGGAAAATACTTTGGGCAAACTGCACATTCGCTTTAAAAATGCGGTGAATATTTCCACGAAAAAAATATCTGTGAAGATTTTTGCAAAAAATCTCAATAAAATAACGGTAACTTCTTCTGCAGAGGTCTTGGTGAGAGATAAAATTTTACAGGATAAAATCGAAATTGATGTTAAAAGTTCGGGGCAAATTCATGCCGATTTGGAAGCCGAAGATGTGGCGATTGAAGTGGTGAGCAGTGGAAATTTTAGTGGTTCTATTTCGGCGAAAAATTTAAAAGCGAATGTGTTTTCTTCAGGTAGAATTTATGCGTTAGGAATGGCGAAAACAGCGGAAATACAAGCCAAATCTTCAGGAAAATTCAGCGGAACGGAAATGCTTGTAGAAACCGCGAATTTGGAAGCGGCATCTACGGGTTGGATTGATTTGTCGGTTTCCTCCAAACTCTCAGCGGATGCGAGTTATCATGGAAAAATCTTCGTGAAAAAAATAGGAAAAATGAAGGTCATAAAAAAAGAAGAAACAGAAGGTGGAGTGGTGGATGTGATTTGAAATTTGAAAATTTTAGATTTTGAATCTCATAATCCGCAATCCGTATCTCATAATATTGCTGCACTGAATACAACGAATACAGACGAAAAATCTGCGGACGAAGTCTATGGAAACTCGAACCTCGAAAAAAAATGAATTTAAAAGACATCCTTTTGCCGCCGCCAAAAATTAAAACCGAAAAATGGCAACTCGGAAGTATGATTTCCCACGAAATTTCGGAAGCCGGCATCGTTTTATTTTTCGTTTCAGATTTTCGCGGAGTCGGAACAAGTTCTGAGAATCAAGACTTTACACCGATTCGGAAATATTTTTATCAACTTTCCAAACTCGATTTTGAAATTCCAATCGCAGATTTGGGCGATTTGATTTCCGGAAAAACACTTAAAGATTCGCATTATGCCGTGGAAGAAATCGTTTCGGCGTGTTTGTATAAAAATGCAATCCCGATAATCGTCGGCGGAAGCAATGATTTTGCGCATCCGCTTTTTTCTACGCTGAATTTTCATCAAAAAAACAACAACTACACGCAGATTTCCAACGTGGTTTCGCTGAATAATGACGGCGATGAAATCTCGGAAAAAAATTATTTAAGTAAAATTTTCACTGCCAAAAACTTTTCGATTAAAAATTTTCATTTGCTTGGTTATCAGAAACATCTGAACGAAACGGATTCCGTGAAACTCATCAAAGAAGTGAAATTCGACATCGTTCGCTTGGCGGAAATGATGGGAAATACCGAAAAAATGGAACCTTTTTTCCGAAACGCCGATTTGGTAACTCTGAATTGCGATGCGGTGGAAAGTTTGGGCGATGCGTTTTCCGTAAATCCGCAAATCAACGGGCTGAATCGCAGAGAAATCTGTATGTATATGAAGGAAATCGGGCTCGGAGAAAAATTGAAAGCCGCAGGAATTTTTAATTACAATATAAAATCAAAAAATATTCTGAATCAGCAACTTATAGCGCAAATGTTGTGGTATTTGGTCGAGGGAATCAACATCCAAAAATCTCATCCGAAACAGCGAAACTACGAAACGTTTTTTGTGTTGATAGACGATAATGAATACGCTTTCAAACGCGATACTTTCAGCGGATTATGGTATTTCGGGAAAGATGAAAACATCGAAAATTGCACGCCGTGTTCAAGAGAAGATTACGAAAATGCGAAACGCGGAATGTTGAATTTAAGGTTTTTATGTGAATCACGGGTTGAAAAGGCTTGAAATGCAAAGCATTAACGAATACCATAAAAATAATGTTAAAAAACAATGAGAAATATAATATTGTTTCAACCCGTGATTTGCATTTTTTTATAAATTAGAAATATTTTTCTTAATTCGTTATTACTTTATAATTTTGTTGCCATGCAAAAAATTCTTTTTTTTCGTCATCTTTTTTCTTTCTACCAAAGCGTTTGCACAAACAGACACTTTGCAAACCACAGAAATTAAGCAACCTCGAAAAAAAACATCATCATTCAAAAACTTCCAACAAACCCTCCGGAAGTTGCATTTTGATAAATTTTTCTTCTCGATTTACTTCCAATATCCAATCTTTAATAATGGGAATCACGATTTCTTTTCCGCCCAAATCTAAAATAAAATAGTGTTGAGGCGTTTGGTCGTTGATGGAAATTATCGTTCCGCAGAGATTATTTTTTTCATCAAATAATTGAAAATCAATAACTTCGTGATAATAAAATTGTTTTCCCGAAAGTTTCGGAAGTGTGGAAAGCGGCAGATAGGCATTTTTATTTAAAGATTGTTCCACCAAAGCATCCGTAGAATTTTTAAAAGAAATAATCAGCGAATCTTGTTTGCTCCGCGCCGATTTTTCAATGAAAAAAGGAACCAACAATCCGTTGATTTCCAAAAATACAGATTCCAATTTGCCGTAGATTTCCGGTTGATCGGTATCCAATTTCAAAATCACATTTCCCGAAAATCCGTGTTTGCGTATGATTTTTCCCAAAAAATAGTAATCGCTTTTGTTCATAAATTCAGAGTTTAAAGTTTAAGGTTCAAAGTTCAAAGTTCAAAACACTTCGACAGGCTCAGTGTGACACCTCGCACCTCGAAACCCGAAACCCGTATCAGCCTCAAAAAATAAAGACATCTAATTTCCAAGATGTCTTTTTTTTAATTATTTTCAATTATTTTCAAAAAGTTTTTACGCTTCGGTATTTTCCTCGTCGGCAGCAGGTGTTTCGGTTTCTGCATTTTCGGCAACGGTTTCTTCTGCCGGTTTTGCAACGGTTTCCACCGGAGTTTCTGCAGTTTCTTCGGCAGCAGATCCTTCCACAACTTCCGCAACCGGAGTTTCGGTTTCGGCAATTTCTGCAACAGTTTCTTCCACAACTTCTGCAACTTCCTCAACTGCATTTTCTACTTCCGGAGTTTCTACAGTTTCTGCAACGGTTTCAACCGGAGTTTCGGTTTGTGCCGCCGCAGCAATTCTGGCTTCTTTCACTTTAGATTCGGCTTCCAAAGCGGCTTTTTTCGCTTTTGCTTTAGATTGAGCCAAACCTTCGGTTTTTCCTTGAATTTTGGATTCTTTAGTTTCTAACCACTCGTTGAATCTTTTCTCGGCTTCGGCTTCATCGAAAGCACCTTTTGCAACGCCGCCTTGCAAATGTTTTTTGTAAAGTGCGCCTTTGTAAGAAAGAATCGCTCTTGCGGTGTCGCTCGGTTGCGCGCCGTTGTTCAGCCATTTTACGGCAGAATCTACGTTTAATTCGATGGTTGCCGGATTGGTAACCGGATTGTAAATTCCGAGTTTTTCAATAAATTTCCCGTCTCTTTTCGCTCTGGAATCCGCAACCACAATGTGGAAAAAAGGTTTTCCTTTTTTTCCGTGTCTTTGTAATCTGATTTTTACTGACATAATGTTTGATGTTTTGGGAACTCGTCCCGATTAAATATTTTTTAAGGGTGCAAAGATAGGAAAATATTTTGATGTGGCAATTTTGGAAATTTTAATGAGATAATTTTTTAGCCCGAAACCAATTGTCAAACTATTTTTCTGATATCGTTTTCAATATTTCAAATCGGTAAGTTGATTTCCCAAATATTCCCATTCTTGAAGTGCCAAATCTAATTCCGTTTTTTTGGATTGGTATTGTTCCAAAGCATTTTCGGAGGGATTTTCTTTGGCAAAATCGGTTTCAAATTTTTGGATTTCAGCCTCTAAAACCGAAATTTTTTCCTCTACTTTTTTGATTTTCTTTTCGAGGTTCGGGTTGTCATGCTAATCCCGTCAAATCGTTGTCCCTCTCCTCTTCCAAAAAAAATGCACAAAAAAAATATAATAAAAAAATTGCACAATAAAAAAAATAATTATATTTGCAACATATTATTAAGGTTTTATGAATTTACTTGCAGAAAATAGTGCAAAAAATATTTGTGTATGT
>JAITMJ010000069.1 GCA_031277475.1 Flavobacteriaceae bacterium | reverse complement strand
TGTCAGTTCGTGGTTTGGGTTGATAAGGTCTTCCAATCTCGTACGAAACAGTTCGGGCTGATTTTCGGGTAGTTTTCCAAGCATAATTGCCACTTTTTATACCGTAAAGATACAAAATCTGGCAAAAATAACCAAATATTTTTCAACTTATTTTATTGATTCTGAGTAGTTTATGTGGTTTTTAAGGATTGACTAAGTATCTAAAAATAAAAACAATGAAAATAAAATTCCTCGGACAAAACTGTTTTTTATTCACATACAACGGAAAAACCATACTTTCAGATCCGTTTTACAATTTCCAAAAAGATAAATCGGGATTTGATATTTCCACACAAAAAATTGATTATGTGTTGATTACACACGCTCACGGCGACCACATTGCAGACGTGAAAGAAGTTTTGGAAAAATATCCCGAAGCCGTAGTGATTGGTCAGCCCGAAATTTGCGGATATTTTAAACATCCGAACTCCAACGACCTGAATTTTGGCGGCTCCGCAAAAATTGACGATTTGAAAATTTCCATGGTTCCCGCTTCGCATACGAGTTTGTTTCCGGACGGAACATACGGCGGCGAACCTTGCGGATATATTTTCAGATTTCCGGAGAAAAATGTTTATTTGTCGGGCGACACCGGCGTGATTTCCGATATGGAACTTTTCCCGAAACTTTTCGGAAATATTGATTTGGCGATTCTGCCCATCGGTTCGCACTACACGATGTGTCCGAGAAAAGCGGCTTTTGCTGCTGCCGAACTTTTGAAAACCAAGAAAGTAATCGGTTGCCATTTCGATACATTTCCGGCAATAAAAATCAATCACGAAAACGCTTTGCAACATTTTAACAACAAGAATGTAGCACTCACTTTACCGAAATTGGGAGAAGAATTTGAAATCTGAAAGCAGCCGAAAACCATCGGTAAAAATCTTACATTTGCATAAATTTATCGGAAATTGTATAAAAAACTTTTAGGGCAAACCGCAATTTATGGATTCTCAACGGTCGTGATTCGCCTCTTTCCGTTTGTGATAGGTCCGTTCGTTACCAACGCTTTCGGACCAAAAGCACTGGCACCTTTCATTGATTTTTATTCCGTTGCGGGAATGATTATCGTTTTGCTTTCGCACGGCATGGAAACCACGTTTTTCCGTTTCGCCGAAAAAACAAACGATACCAAAAAATTAATTTCCACTTCTACCATCAGCGTAATTTCGGCATCGCTTGTGTTTATGCTGTTTTGCTACATTTTCCGAACAGAATTGGCAATCGCTTTCAAAACACCGGATCAAATCAATTTCTTGACGATGATGCTTTTCGTTCTCGGATTAGACGGGCTCAGCACGATGCCTTTCGTGATTTTAAGAAAAACGGGGCGACCGAAAAAATTTGCTCTCGTGAAAATCAGCAACGGAATCATCAATTTTGTTTTGGTGATTTTCTTCATCGTCATACTTCCGAGATTCGGCGAAGCGGGAATTCTGGGGTTTTCATATAACAAAAATTTCGGAATCGGCTACGTTTTTGTGGCGAATTTGGTGGCGAGCGGTGCAACTTTTCTTTTGTTGATTAAAGAATTAAAACCCGTTTCCGTAAAAAATTTCGATTGGAAACTTTGGAAAAAAATGATGTCTTATTCTTTGCCCATCACCGTTGCAGGTTTGGCAGGCGTGGTGAACGAAACGATGGACAGGCAGTTTCTGAAATTTCTGCTCCCCGAAAATACGGCTGTGGAACAAATGGCGATTTACGGCGCGGTTTACAAATTGGTTACTTTTCTCACGCTTTTTCGGCAGGCGTATCTTTTGGGAATCGAGCCGTTTTTCTTTGCGCATGCCAAACATAAAAATTCCGGAAAATCCTACGCCAATTTGATGGATATGTTCGTGATTGTGAACAGCGTGATTTTGCTTTTTCTGTGTGCAAATCTCGGTTGGATTGGTGAATATTATCTCGTGAAATCGGATTATTTTGTGGGGATTCCCATAGTTCCGATTATACTCATCGGTGCTGTTTTTCTGGGAATTTATCTCAATATTTCCGTTTGGTACAAACTTTCGGACAGAACCGTTTTCGGGACGTATCTTTCCATTTTGGGCGCATTAATCACGATTGGAATTAATTTTTATTTCATTCCGAAATACGGATATTGGGCTTCCACTTGGGCTACGTTTTTCAGTTATTTTGCGATGATGGCGGCTTCCTATTTTCTGGGGCAGCATTATTATCCGATTCCGTATCATTTAAGAAAAAATTTAATTTATTTAAGCGTCAGTATCCTGTTTGCCTGCATTTCTTATTATGTTTTAGACGGAAATCTATTTTTCGGAAACGCCCTGTTTTTGCTTTATCTTTTGGCGATTTTGTATTTCGAGAAAGATTCCATCAAACGGCTTAAATCGAGTTAATTTTTTTGGTAGTGTCGCACCAAGATGCGGAATCACGGGTTAAAAAGGCTTGAAATGCGAAGTATTCACGAATACCATTGAAAACAATATTAATAAAATCAATGAGTAAAAGCCGGATTTTCATAACCGCAGGTAAATGAAGTGTAACCTACGGAAAACAAAGCAATCAATTGCAGCCTGCAAAGGTAGGACTTAACATTTAGTTTATTTTTGAAAAATAAAATCCTGCCCTTGCAGGCAGTTGTGAGCCCGCTTTTCTCGAAAGTACACAGATTTTGCAGGTTTACACGGATAAAAGAAAAATATCATTTTTAAATAATCTGATATTCAAATATATAAAATCGGCGTTATCTGCGTGCCAAATTACTTTTTTAAGACAGCCACTATGAAAATCAAGCCTTTCTGGCTAAATGTTATATGTTTTCAACCCGTGATTCGCATTAATTATTGATAATGAATATGTTAAAATATCGGATCAGATAATTTATGATACCAAAAAAAGAAACCCCGAACATATTGCTCGGGATTTCATACTATGAAAACAATTATTAATAATTCCACATATCGTTTTCCATTTGCAGAATTTTATCTTTAATTCTATCGCTTTCTTCTAATTGTTCATCGGCATCTTTCGGAATATAATCTTTTATGGTTCCGGTTCCCAATCCGTTGTCGGACTTGTAAATAATTGAAGAAAATCGTCTTGCATTGAGAATATCGTCAAAAGTAATGTCTGATGATTGATTTCTGGCATTGAACACCACGTTGTTCGCTAAAACTTCGCGAGCATCGGGATACCAAACCCAAAACAAATCTACCAAAGCATCATCATCGCTGAACAAAGGCATTCCGTCCGGTCCTACTCGTCCGATTGTGGTCGGGTCTTGTCCTACTGCCGCGATTCCCAAAAGTCGGTATTTCATTTGTCCGTCTCGGCGGTCAATATACCACATTCCTTTGATTTTAATCAGTTTCACATTTTCTGTTTTCACGGAATAGACATCGGTACATTCTCTCGCTTCTTCTTCCGTCAATTCTCTTCCGAGTTCATTTCTTTTGTCTGCACAATTATCTCTCACGTCAGATACCCGTTGTGTTATGGCTTCGGGTTCAAGTTTCGTGAAAAAATATTCGTCGTTATAAACCTGTTTGATTTCTCCGTTCATAATGGATTCGTAGAGAATTTGGAACAAAGATTTGTTTTGAGAAACCAATCCGTCTTGGTTGTGATAAATCGGCTGATTGATTTTATCGTTCAAATCAATAACTTCCCAAACCACCAAACTTCTGAGATTGTCTTTATCGTTGATATATCCGTAGGATAAAGGAACGATTTTGTTGGAAACCAAAGAATCTCCTACCATTAGGGTTCTGCTTTCTCTATGCTTTCTAAAACCGGACGGTGTTTTGGCATTCAAAATAGAAAACGAATTAGGGGGTTCTTGCAGTTCTTCTTCGTCGGTTTCTGCATAAGCATCTATCAAAGCGTCAATATCAGCATCGGCGGCGGTATCCGCAGGTTTTGTGTCTTGCGCGCCTGCATTTTGGGCTTTTATTCCGATAAAACTTAAAATCAATAAGAACAATACGGTCTTTTTCATTTGAAAATCTTTTATTTTTTTTGAATATATAAAACGTAATTTATTGAACGTTTATTATAATCGGTGAAATTTCAGGTATTTGCATATCTCCCAGTCCGCTTGCAGTGGCTTTGATTCCGTAGATTTGCACAGATTCTCCACTTCTCACGTTGGTCATCATAGGTGCAACCGAACTCAAGGAGTTTCCGTTTATGGTGGTTGCCGCTTTTCCGGGCATTTTAAACAAGAAACTGGTAACCGTGAATGTAACAGGGAAATCGAAATCCGGAATTACTGCGGTTACGGTTTGGTTTGCAACGGACGATGCCGGCATTGTTACCACAGATTTTCCTCTGCTTTGGATTTGTCCTGCCGGTGGCGGAACAGGTTTAATTCTGAAAACGAAATCTTTTTTAATCGTTTCACCTTTTGGTCCTTTTCCGACAATGCTTAAAGTGGTTTCTTTTCCTGCTCCCGGTCTTACCATCCACGTTCCGTTGCCTGTTTTTGTAACGGCGGCATTGGATCCTGCAAGCGATGTTTGGGTATTATCTGCTCCCAAAATAGAACCGGAAATCGGATTGTCTAAACCTCTATAAAGCACGTTCATTTTGTCTGCGGAAAGCAATGCTCCACTTTCAAATGCAACATCGAGAGTACCCGGAACGATGCGATAAGTATGGTCGTAATCCAATGTTTTAGGACGTCCGTCAGCATCTATAAATTTTACTACACCTGCGAAATGCAAGTTTTCTCCCAATCCTGCGGTTGATATGGTTTTGTAACCAACTCCGTTTTCCACCCTATCTACGCCTGTGATTTCCAAACCTTCAAGATTATCGGCATAAGTTCCGATAGCTACTTTAAACGGCTCTATGGTTGAACCTTGTGGTATAACATCCGGTGCGGAAACAAGCGTCATATATCCGCTGAATGTGAGATCTACATCTTGTAGCAACATTACCAAGATATCAGCTTGTAAATTTCTGGCATCGGATTGAATGACTTCCAAATTGGAAAGCCCTGCAATCAGCGGTTGTCCGTAGAATTTGTATTGCATCCAATTTTTCTCGTTCATTTTTTTGCCGTTGGGAAAATCCGTTACCAATAATTTATTGGCTCTTGTAACAATGCTTGCCATTTTATCTTTGTAGTAACGCGTACTATCTTTTTGTGTAAAAGTATCATTGATAAATTTTCTTAAATTCTCAACTTTGCTTTTTAATTCAGCAGCAGTTTTTGATGGTTTGTTTTCATCGGAATCCGTAAAGAACATATTGGAAACTGCTTCCGTGTTGTTCAACGCAACAAAATTCTCCTCCACATCCATGTTGGGATCGGGATTATACTCCGAATCTTTTTTCAGTGTGGTTTTCCATCCTTCAATAGTCTTTACCAAATCGTCTGCTCTCTCTTTAAGATTTTTATAATCTTGTTGCGGAATTGCAAATTTATCCGGTGCTGTTTTTGCTTTTTCGTCAAGCGTTGTTTCAAAAATATCGTGAGTTTTATCTTCAACGGAAGTTCTTGTACTTGTAAGGGCTTTGCTAACCCCATCATACGATCTGATGATTTCTTGGTCGATTTGCATTGCAAGCATCGCAATGAAAACCAAGTACATCAGGTTAATCATCTTTTGACGCGGTGTCTGTTTTCCTTGTGCCATTTTTTAATTGTTTTCTAAATTAATGATTCAAAATTATTATTTAAAATGAAAAGGAAAATTAAGACTTCATCGCGTTCAACATACCGCCGTAAACTCTGTTCAGGTTGTTTAAATTTGATGTTAAACCTTCTAATTCATTATTGAAATTAGTGGATTCGGCGGAGGATCTTTGCAAATCTTCGATGTATCTTTTGCTGGCTTCGGACTGTATTCTGCCGTCTTCCAATTGCAATGCATAAAGCGCATTCATACTTTCCATGTGTTGTGTAGCCTTGTTCAGTTGCTCGCTGTATCGGTTCGCAGAAGCGGACACGTCAGCCGTTTGATTGATTTGATTTACGGTATCCGAAAATTTATCGATACCGCCTTTCAATCTCTCAAACAATCCGACATCCAATTTGGCATCAGCCAACATTTTGTCTAATTTGTCTGAAAGTGAAGTTTCTGCTTCCGCGATTTCTGCAGATATTCCACTAATTGTGGAGTGTCTTGGATTTGGTTTGGCATCTTTATCCAAAAGTTCGGGATAAACGTTTTCCCACGCGTAGGATTCTTCGGTTTTTGGGGCATCAAATGCAAATACCAAAAAGATAATTGCTTCGGTTACGAGACCTGCGGCAAGGGTCGTGTTTCCTGTGAAAATCCACCAATGCCAGTGTGTTAATTTCAAAAGCGCTCCAAGAATTACAATGGACGCTCCAAATGAATACACGAAATTCAATCGTGCTGCTTTCGTTTTAAATGCTGCTAAAGCCATACGTTTTTGTTTTTTTTAATAGTTAGATTTAATGATTTGTAGTTAATTTAGTTAAATTTTATTTAATTTTTATTGGGTTTTTCTTTTGATTTTTGCGCTTCCTTCGGGAATATCTTGCACGGTTCGGAAACCGATGTAACTTCTTGCGGAATCTTTGTATTCCCAATCTCGGTAGCCCGTCATAAGCAGATAGCCTATATCTTTCCACGAACCGCCTCGCACGCTTTTCTTTGGATCGCTGTAGGCTTGGTTGGATAAATACGGATTTAGTGTTGAAGAGAAATCGTAGGTAGCGTTGTTGTATGGAGATTCCGTCCATTCGGCTACATTTCCTGCCATATCGAAAAGTCCGAAACCGTTTTTCTGATATCTTTTCACCGGTGCGGTATAAGTGTACGTTCCTTCTTTCGCATCTTCGATATAGTTTCCTCTTTTTGGTTTAAAATTCGCGAGATAGCAACCTCTGTCGTCCATTAAATAAGGTCCGCCCCAAGGATAAGTGGCATTTTCTTTTCCGCCTTTTGCGGCGTATTCCCATTCTGCTTCGGTTGGAAGACGGAAAGCCATCGGTCTTTGTTTTTTCTTTTTTTGGCGATTGTTGTAATCTCTCAACGCTTTGGTTTTATAGTTGCAATAAGCGCGCGCTTGTTCCCAAGATACACCGACCACAGGATAATTATTATATGCGTTGTGCGAGAAATAGCCTTCGTATAAAGGTTCGTTGTAAGCGTAATTAAAATCTCTAATCCAAACCGTAGTGTCGGGATAGATTGCGATGCTTTCTTTATGCAAATATTTTGAACTTCTGGTTTGGTCTTTGGTAGCGCTTTCTATATCTTCCCATTGATAGGCATATTTCAATTTACGGGTGTCTAATAATCTTTCATTATTAATCCTCATGGAATCCGGCAAATACATAGATTCTAAAACTTCGGCGTATTCTACATCGGGATATTCTGAAGTGCTCCATTGTAAAGAAACGTCCCAATCCAATTTTTTAGATTCGTCGTAGCCCTCTCCTCTTCCACCTTGTTCTTCCATAAATTGCTGATACGGTGTCATTTCTTCACCTGCTTTTTTAGCGGCATAAGCAAAATCTCCGATAGATTGTCCGTCTCCTTCAGAACCACTGTCTCCGGCTTGTTCAGCCAACAAAGTTCTGGCGATGGAATCTCTCACATAATTTACAAAAACCCTATATTCCGCATTGGTGGTTTCGGATTCATCCATGAAAAATGAAGAAACGGTAACAGTTTTCAGCATTGCTTTTTCCGGAGTGCCTGTGAAATCCTGATCAGCCAAACCCATAATAAAGGATCCGGCAGGAATGGCAACCATTCCATAAGGTCTTTCTGCCACAAAAGATTTTGATTTTTGTCTCGGAATGATTTGCCCTCTGTAATCGGGTTTTCCTGAACTTCCCTTTTTTCCTCCGCAGGATATAATTAAGGAGGCTGACATTAATACAAAAAATATTCTTTTCATACTGATTTTAGAAATTGAGCGGTAAATATATAACTTTTTAAAAAAACAAATATTATTTTTCTGTTTGCAAAACGCAAATTATTTTAAATTATTTTGTATAAGTAAAAATTTCATGCACAATTATCTGTCTATACAAAGACATTTTTTTTCAAAAATATTCAGAAAAAAGACCGAACCCGAACCCGAACCCGAACCCGAACCCAAAATAGAGCAAAAACTAATAGAACAAAGAATGATAAAGAATAAATGAGGAGTTTCAAGTAACAAATGCAGCTTAATATGTAGCAAAAATTTGCAGATTTAAAATAAATTTATATTTTTATCAATAATTATAATTGAAAAAAAAATGAAAAAATTAATCCTCACATTCGTATTGTCCGTGTTCGGTGTTTTTTGTTTCGCACAAATTGAAGGCAAATGGAAAACCATTGACGACGAAACCGGAAAGGAAAAAGCCATTGTAGAAATTTTCAAAAAACCGGATGGAAAATATTACGGAAAAATCATCCAACTGCTGATAACGCCTACAAATAATAATTGCGTGAAATGTACGGACGACCGTAAAAATAAGCCGCTCATCGGCTTGGAAATCATTCGTGGTTTGCAAAAAGACGACGATGAATTTTCCGGAGGAACCGTTGTGAAACCGGAAACCGGAAAAACCTATAAATGTATCATCAAAAGAGAAGGCAACAAATTGAAAGTGAGAGGCTACATCGGGTTTTCATTAATCGGAGTAACACAAATTTGGGAAAAAGCGGATTAATCCGCTTTTCGTTTTGCGCCTCTTGCCAATTCAAAAAATACCTCGTCCATTGAAACTGCGGAAAATTGCCGTTTCAAATTTTGCGGCGTGTCCAACGCTTTGATGACACCGTCCACCATCATCGAAATTCGGTTGCAATATTCGGCTTCGTCCATATAATGCGTGGTTACAAAAATCGTGATTCCTTTTTCTGCTGCGGTATAAATCAAATCCCAAAATTGTCTGCGCGTAACGGGATCTACGCCGCCGGTCGGTTCATCCAAAAAAACAATTTTAGGTTCGTGAAGAATTGCCACGGAAAACGCCAATTTTTGCTTCCAACCAAGTGGAAGCGAGGCAACCAACTTTTTCGCTTCGTTTTGCAGTCCCAATGTTTCTATCAGTTCTTCACTTTTTATTTTGAGTTTTTGGTCGGTCAAGCCATAAATTCCGCCGAAAAATCGGATGTTTTCCATGACCGTCAAATCTTCGTAGAGTGAGAATTTTTGGCTCATATATCCGATATTTTTTTTGATTTTTTCGGTTTCCTTATAAATATCAAAACCTGCGATTTTAGCAGTTCCCGATGAAGGTTTGGAAAGTCCGCAAAGCATTTTCATAGCGGTGGTTTTTCCGGCACCGTTTGCACCCAGAAATCCGAAAATTTCACCGGAAAACACTTCAAAACTGAGTTCGTTTGCAGCGATAAAATCGCCAAAACGTTTGGTGAGTTTGTCGGTTTTTATGACGGTTTCGTTTGGCATATTTTATCCTATAAATTGAGACAAATTTACAAAACAGTATTTTTATTTGGATTTTCTTTATTTCTAATTCGTAATTCTTAACTTGCAGTCCGAAATTTTTTTTTAACTATGTTAACAAAACCTGTATTGCTCGGAATTGTGCTGTTTATCATAACGATGATTGTTTTTTTCATCGTGTATTATTTTTTCGGCGGGATTCATTATTATGATATTTCGTTGAAAATCAATTCGTTTCTGCTTCCCGCCATTTATTGCATTTTTGCGTTTGTTTCGGTGCGTAGTTTTTGGAAAAAAAACGGCGGAATCCAATTTAAAGAAGCGTTTAAAAGAGCCTTTGTTCCGATGTTCGTCGGCGGTTTTTTTTCGATGTTGAGCATTTTTGTTTTTTTAAATTTCGTAGATACAGAAGCGAAAAATATGTTGAATTATCAATATGTTCAAAGCAATCGAAACGAATTGGATGCCGAATATCACAAAGCGAGATCCATTATGAAAAACGAAAGCGATAAACAGGAACTCGACCAAAAATATCGGGAGCGTTTGCAGAGTTTTGAAGCGGAAAGAACGCGCGGAAAAGATATGTTTACGGCGAATCATTTCGCGGGATATTTCGCTGCGATTCTTATTTTTTATATGCTTTTATCCCTGTTTTTCGGGACATTTTTCCGAGGCAGAAATTTATAATGTAAATTTGTAAAAAAAATATCCGAACAATGACAGCGAAACTTATACTGACGATGGAAAAATCCGTCATCGAAAAAGCGGAACGCTATGCCAAAGGAACCCAAAGAAGTCTTTCGGAAATGATTCAGAAATATTTGGAAAATATCGGTGAATCGGAGCCTGCGAAAAATAAATCATCTAAAATAGATGAACTCGCAGGAAGTTTTCCTATGCCGAAAGATTTTGATTACGAACCACTCTCGCCAAAAGTAAAAAAAATGCTTGAGATGTTGCCGAAAAATATTCCACAATATTCGGATGAGGAATTGGATAATATGAA
Source organism: Flavobacteriaceae bacterium (assembly GCA_031277475.1). Classification (GTDB taxonomy): domain Bacteria; phylum Bacteroidota; class Bacteroidia; order Flavobacteriales; family Weeksellaceae; genus JAITMJ01. Next base: position 16,230 of record JAITMJ010000069.1, on the reverse strand, counting down.
AAGAGAATATTTAGAAAAAAAATATTTGTAAAGTGAAACCTTTAACTCGAACCTTAAACTTTTGTCACACTGAGCCTGTCGAAGTGTTAAACCTTGAATTTTGAATTTTTGAACATTAAACCATAAACCTTGAACACCCCGAATATTTCCATCATCATTCCGCTTTTGAACGAAGAAAACTCTTTGGAAGAACTGTTTTCCGGAATAGATAAAATTTGCAGCGAACATCAATACACTTACGAAGTTTGGTTTGTGGACGACGGAAGCACAGATTCCTCGTGGTCGATTATCGAAAAATTGAAAGCGCAACATCCGCAAATTCACGCGATAAAATTTTCCAGAAACTACGGCAAATCTCAAGCCTTGCACGCCGCTTTTGAGCGCGCAAACGGCGAGGTCGTCATCACGATGGATGCCGATTTGCAGGATTTTCCCGAAGAAATTCCGGAACTTTACGATATGGTGAAAAACGGAAATTTCGACATCGTTTCCGGTTGGAAAAAGAAACGTTTTGATAATGTGATGACGAAAAATCTGCCGTCAAAACTCTTCAATGCGGCTGCCAGAAAAGTTTCCGGCGTTTCTTTGCACGATTTCAACTGCGGCTTGAAAGCCTATAAAAAACAAGTCGTGAAATCCATTGACGTTTACGGAGATATGCACAGATATATTCCTGTCTTGGCTGCCAATGCGGGTTTCAGAAGAATTACAGAAAAAGAAGTTCGGCATCGGGCAAGACCTTACGGAAGTTCAAAATTCGGGACAGAAAGATTCGTGCGCGGATTTTTGGATTTGATAACGCTTTGGTTTGTAAGCCGTTTCGGCGGGCGACCGATGCACTTTTTCGGAGCGGCGGGAACGCTGATGTTTATCGCCGGTTTTCTTTCCGCACTTTGGTTGGGAATTTCAAAATTGATGGATATTCGCAAGGGAATTTATGGAAATCTCATCGCCGACAATCCTTGGTTCTACATCGCTTTGACGATGATGATTATGGGAACGCTGCTTTTCGTTGCCGGATTTTTGGGCGAAATCATCATCCGAACCCATCGCGAACACAAGAATTATAATATTGATGAGGAGATTTAGCGAGCAATTTGCAGGTTCATCACTCTAAAATAGTGTGAGAAAATTGAAGAAAAAAAACGCAAATATTTTTGATAAATACAAATTATTCTTCCAACCACGAAGTTTCGTAAGTTTTATCTTCAATGTTCATCGCTTCTTCCGTGAGTTTTAGAGGACGAAACGGATCAACCATCACCGCACATTCTTCCGTAAATTTTTTGCCGATGCTGCGTTCCATCGCTCCGGGATGCGGTCCGTGAACAATTCCGCCGGGATGAAGCGTGAAATCCATTAAATCAATATGATTTCGGCTCATAAAATTTCCTTCGGTGTAAAATAAAACTTCGTCTGAATCTATGTTTGAATGGTTGTACGGCGCGGGAATTGCTTGCGGATGATAATCGTACATTCTCGCCACAAAAGAGCAAATCACAAAATTGTGGGCTTCAAAATTTTGATGAATCGGCGGCGGCAAATGAACTCTTCCGGTTATCGGCTCGAAATTTCCGATGTTGAATTTGTAGGGATAAAAAAATCCGTCCCAGCCCACAACATCGAAAGGATGCGTAGCATAAACGAAATCCGTGATTTGATTTTCTTTTTTCACTTTAATCAAAAAATCGCCTTTTTCGTCTTTCGGCTCTACAAATTCCGGTGCTTCGATATCTCTTTCGCAAAACGGAGAATGTTCCAAAAGTTGCCCAAACTCGTTTCTGTAGCGTTTCGGCGTGTAAATCGGGGAATGGCTTTCAAGAAAAAGGAATACCGAATTTCCGGATTTTAGTTCCATTTGGTAAACCGTTCCGCGCGGAATGATGAGGTAATCGCCTTTGGAAAACGTCAAATTTCCGAGCATGGTTTTCAAAATTCCTTCGCCTTCATGTACGAAAAAAAGTTCGTCGCACTCGCCGTTTTTATAGAAATAATCCATAGATTGAAGCGGTTTTGCGAGTCCCATTTTCAAATCGTTGTTGAACATCAGAATTTTTCGGCTGTCTAAAAAATCATTTTCCGGCGATACATTTTTCCCTTGAAATCTTCTCGGAGCCACGTTTTTTTCTACCGCTACTTTTGGCGAAACATCTTTTGCCGCGCCGATTTTTTTAATTTGAGTCGGGCGATGAATATGGTAAAGCAACGCCGAAACGCCGTGAAAACCTTCGGTTCCGAAGAGTTGTTCGTAGTAGAATTTATCGTCTTCCGATTTGAAGATTGTGTGTCTTTTCTGTGGAATTTTTCCTGCTTGATGATATCTCATTTTGATATTTTTAGGTTTTTCAAAGGTAATAATTTTGTGTGAAGTGTATTAAATATTTTCAAAATTATAAACTATTTGAGTATAATTTAAATGCAAAGGCGCAAGATTTTTATTTTAATGTTACCTCGTGAAAACCAATTTATTATCGGTTGAAAGTTTTTCGTCTATCAAATAATTTTCATAGTTGAAAGCCTTCACATCATTCAAAGTTTTGGCTTGGGTTTCGGCACAAAAACGAACGATTAAACCTCTGGCATGTTTGGTGTAAATCACGATGGTTTTGGGTTTTCCGCTTTTCAATTCGTAAAATTCAAAATCTATGATTTTCGCATTCAGTTTTTTTCGGTCAATGCTTTTTGCATATTCGGTACTTGCGAGATTTAGGACGATTTCATCTTTTTTCAGTTCGGAATTTAGTTGTGCGGTTATTTTTTCCGTCCAAAATTCGTAGAGATTTTTGTATTTATCGAATTTAAAATTTCGTCCCATTTCCAAACGATAAGGCATAATTTCGTCCGAAGGTTTCAACAAACCGTATAAACCCGAAAGTATTCTGTAATTTTTTTGAAGATAATCCACCGCATTTTTATCCAGAGTTTTAGCATTCAAACCTCTGTAAACCTCACCCGTGAACGCAAACATTGCCGCTGCCGATTCCGAAGATTTCGGATTGGTTTTCCAATTTTGGTTTCGTTGCCAATTTTCATCGGAGAGTTTTTGGGAAATTTTCATCAGTTCCGCCAAATATTTCGGCGATTTTTCTTTTAAATAAGATTGAATAAATTTCGCTTCTTCGATAAATTTCGGGACAGAAAGTTTTAAAAATTCCGTAGAATGGTTAATGTTCATCAGTTTTGCGGGAGAAGTGATCAATTTCATTTTTTTTCGAGTTACGGGTTACGGTTTTTGAGATTTTAAAATTACCACATTTTCACAAATAATAAAAGGAGCATATGTTTTACAGATTTATAGAGAAAAATTGGATTCGATAGGTTAAGCGGCGGTATTTTATCTTTTATTTATACGAATCACGGGTTGAAAAGGCTTGCAAAAGCCGAATTTTCGTAACCGTAGGCAGCACTATTATGAAAATCAAGCCTTTTCAGGCTAAATATAATATTGTTTCAACCCGTGATTCGCATAAAATTAACAAAATGATAATTATCATTCATATTTACAATAAAAATATCGGAAATAATTATAAATTTACGGCGGATTATTTTTAATATTATTTGTTATGAGAAAATATTTACTTGCCGCGACAATTTTCTATTGTATTTCGGTTTATTCACAAATATCACCTGCTGTCGCAGTGCCGGGGGACCTATACCGGAATTAACACTAAGAGTTTTTTTTGAATATGATGAAGCGGGTAACCAAATTTACAGAGGTCTTTGCACGACTTGTAAGGATTCTGACAGCAACAATGATGTCGGCAATGCTACTTTGGCAGAGCAAATTGAAAATAAAATTCAGGTTGCACCTGTGCCTGTTCAAACGGATTTAACCGTAATCTGGGATTTGAGCATCAAAAACTATATTACCAAAATCGAGATGCTTCCGTACAACGGATTTAGCATTTTGAAAAGCGTAAATATCAATTCCAATTCGGATAATTCTTATGTTTTCCCGATGGGTTCATATCCGTACGGTGTGTATTATTTGAAATTTTACCTCACAGACGGAAGCGTATATACCCGAACCATAATCAAAAACTAATACCTGAAGGAAAACATGAAAAAGATACTTTTACTACTACCCTTATTTTTATTTAGTGCATTGTTTTCCCAGCAATGGACACCGATACCGGGCTTTGAGAATGAAGGAACGGAAAACGTAGTTCCGCCGGATCACGACGGTAATGATGAGCCGCCGACGAGCGGACTCGTAACCGAAGACAGCCAATACCACGACACCAAAGGACAAATAGACGTTTCCGGCTCCGGAGAATTGACTTATACTTTGCCGATTGCTTTGCCGCCCGGAATAAAATCCGTGGCACCGCAAATCAATTTGGTGTACGGAAGCAATATTTTTTCGGGAATTGCCGGAATCGGTTGGAATATTGCAGGACTTTCGAGCATTTCCAGAGTAGGCAGAAATATTGAAGAAGACGGCGAAGTGAAAGGCGTGCAGTTTAATTATACGGATTTGTATCAATTCAACGGGCAAAGGCTGATTTTGCTTTCCGGAGAATACGGCAAAGACGGAGCAACCTATACCACACAACAATTTTCAAATTTAAAAATCAAAAGCATCGGTACGGGTTCCATTCCGAATAATACCCAAGGTCCGCAAGGTTTTGAAGTGAATTTTGAAGACGGTTCCACAGCCACATTCGGAATGGCAGCCAATTCATACAACCACCACGAATACAATATTACGAAATGGGTGGATGTTCACGGAAACTACATCACTTACAATTACGTCAATGAAAACAACACCCTCCGAATAGACAACATCCAATGGGGAGGCAATCAAACCATAGGTTCGGCGCATTTTAATAAAATTCAATTTGTTTATAAAACGAGAAACATCAAGCAGTTTGCTTATGCCAACGGCATCAAATCCATTCAGGATAAAATATTGGACTACATTTCCGTTTATGCTAACAATGCGTTGTTTAGAAAATACGCCCTTACATATTATACTTTTTCCGAAACGGATAAAAGAGCAAAACACGAAATTTTAAATACAATCACGGAATCCAATGCCGCGGGCGAAACCGCCAGACCCATAACCTTCACACGCCAAGCAGACGAAGCACTGATAACCGGTAAAACCTCGGAATACACTCCCGAAACATTGGAAAACGAAAAAGCAATTAAAGGAGATTTTGACGGAGACGGGAAATTGGATATTTTAAATTATGTGCCTGATGTGCTTGATGGGTATTGGGAATATATCGATCCCTACTGCGACTGGGATCCCTGTGATAAGCAATTCATTGTAACCGGAGTTTTAATACCTGCCCACACAGAATTAAAACTAAGCGGTTTGGAAACCAATTATACCGCACTGAATGTCCACTCTCAAGATTTAACCCAAAGAGCATTTGTAGCCAACCTGCTTTCCAAAGACGGAAAAACAATGCAGAAACAGGCGTTAATTAATTATAAAGAAGAAATAGATTCATTAAGAATAGACACCTATTTTCTTGAGAATGGTAAAATGCAGTTGGAATATACAAAAAAAATTCCGAGAAATTATTACATTGATAATATGGGACCGTTATTCGGTTTTCCGGTTACTGAATACCACGACTATTTCTCAGGTGTTGGAGAAATGGACATTAATTCCGATGGAATTTCGGAGTTGATACTGGGTAAATACACCACCGTACTCCATCATGATGTTCCTTATGATTGTGATGGCAACGACCCCAACCAGCCGGATGCGAAAGAGAAATGCTACCATGATGTACAAGGTCCGAATATCTACTCTACCTATGTCGTCAACCCCAATCCATACATCAATCCCGACCCTGCCAATACAGATTCTATTTATCCTATGCTGTATGGTATGGATAGAAATATTTTCGCCAATAGTTCTTTTACGGATTTCAATGGAGACGGTATTCAGGAAGCTACATATTTGACCGATCAAGGTGTAGGAGCATATAGAACAGTTTATACATATACACCCGTAAAACAGCCGGATGGAAAGTATAAATTGCAGGGTGTGGGTTTCGCATCAATTGAAGGAGACAAAGCCGGTATTATCTATTCGGACATCAATGGAGACGGAAAAACCGATATTATGATTCCGCAAGGAAGCGGCTGGAATTTCTATTTCAGTAACGGCAGAGGTTTTGAGCCTAAATACTTTACAACTCAATTCGGGGCATATACACCAAAAACACTCGATATCGGCAACACACACCGAAACGAGTACGAATTCTACTACGCCAAAGACATTAACCGAGACGGATTAGCCGATTTTATAAAAGTAAAATCATGGATTTGGGATCCGGGGGCGGGTGATGACGGAGATTCCTCTTATGGCGTTGAAATCTATGAAAACAGAGGTCTGGGAAGCGACGGAAAAATTTCTTTTGTTAATACCTATTATACTTGGCCTCAAGATAATGACAATTGCGGAACCTGCTCCACTTGGACGGAACCTTACCTGCCGTTGGTCGGAGATTTCAGAATTGATAATAAAGAAAACTTCCTGTTGCTTACGCACGGACCTCAACTTTTGAAATTTACCTATTACGATGCCTCCGAAAGAGCGAGATTAACAGCCATAGAACAAGGACGACTGACCACCGATATAGAATACAAAGTTTTGGACGACCGCGTGGATTCCAATTTTTACAAAGGAAGCAACACCATGCTTTTCCCCTACACCGAAGTCGAGCGGCTGCCGCAAACCAAAGTAGTATCACAGATAAAACAGGGAGTTGCGATACAGGAATTCAGATATCGCGGGCTTATTGCCAATGCACACGGAAAAGGACTTATCGGATTCAGGAAAACCGCAAGAACCAATCTTTACTCGCCGATTCCGGGGCTGGGAGCCTCTAAAATATGGACAGGCATTGAAATGGATCCGACGTTGGACGGACTTCCCATAAAACAATGGTCAACCACACAAAATTCGGAAATATTTCCAACCAATCTTTCCACATCAAATACCAATTTGTTCTCTTACAAAGAAACGGCATATTTGGTAGAAAACATCGGCGGAAGGAAAATAAAACTGCCGAACTACGTCAAAGAAAAAGACAACCTCACAGGCGTTTTAAAAGAAACTACGGTTACTTATGATACCACCTATTACCTGCCGCAAACCACCACCGTGAATTATGATAACGGCTATGCTGCCACCGTTTCCGTCTTGGAATATCTGCACAACCCGAGCGGAACCGGAAACAACTACTACATCGGGCGACCGTGGAAAAAGCAAGAAACCGTAAACGCGTATCAGGACACCAAAACCACAAAAGAAGAATACCACTATTCCGGCGTGAATATGGATTACAGCCTGAAATACGCTTTTGACCTCACCAAATACATCAAAGAAAGTTATACTTACGATGCTTGGGGCAATGTGCTCTCCAAAACCGTCAGCAGCAGCGAAAACGATTTCTCGCCGCGAACGGAATCGAGTACTTACGAAACTCTCGGGCGTTTTGTAAAAACCCGAACAAGTGTGTTGGGAACCGTAACCGAATTTCAATATACCGACTTCGGAATGTTGAAATACGAAAAAGACCCTTTCGGAAATACGGTAAATTATTATTATGATGCTTGGGGAAAACTCATTTCCGAAACCTCATCGCTTTCCGGAATCGTCAATTATACCTATTTTAAATATACAGACGGCAGTTCCGCACAGAAAGCCGCTTTTCACGACGGCGATGAAAAATGGACATACTACGACAAATTCGGGCGAAATACCAAACTGAAAGTAAAAGCACCGCAACAAGGAAAATACATCGTTACGGATATTGTTTATGACTTAACCGGAAGAAAAACTTCCGAATCCGAACCGTATTTCGAATTGGAATCCAACAGTAAAGTAAATACTTTTTCATACGACCAATATTCCAGACCGATTCAGCAAACGATGTTCAACGGAAAATCCGCGACTACCGTGTACGACGGAAAAACCGTGAAAGTAACCGACAATACAGGTAGAATAAAGAAAAAAACCGTAGATGCACTCGGAAATGTGATATCTTCCGAAGACCCTGGCGGAATTGTACAGTTCAAATACAACGCCGCAGGACAGCAATTGACCGCCACCTACGGAAACAACATCGTGAAAACAGAATACGATGAATGGGGACGCCGCTCATCTTTCCACGACCCGAACAACGGAAAGTACTACTACACCTACTACAGCGACGGCTCCTTGAAAAAAGAAACCAGCCCGAAAGGTTACAAAGAATATTTCTATACCGCAACAGGATTGCTCGACCACGTCAACGAGAAATCCAACGACAACACCTCAACCAACAAAAACTATTCTTTTATTTACAATGCTTACGGGCAGGTAACCAAGAAAACAGGAATGGCTAATGGCAAAACTTTTCTTGTAACCTATGAATATCAAGCCAATGGCAGACAAGGCAATACATTGGATGCTGTAGAAGACAAGACGTTCCAAAACAGAGATATTGTTTATGATGCCTATGGCAACGTAAAAAGTTACAAAAAATACGCTACTTCCGGTAGCACAACCTCAATCGTTTCCATCCAAAATATTTACAGCCCTTGGGACGGCTCTCTCTATCAAGTGAAAGATTACAACACCGGAAAAATACTCTGGGAACTGCAATCTACCAACGCCGCAGGGCAAGTGCTGCAAGCAAAATTGGGTGCGGCGCAGGTAACCAATACCTACGATTACTACGGATTCCTGACCAATGCCAAACACGTCAGTGCGGGAGGAACACTGGTGAATACCGATTACTCTTTTAATGCCGCCAAAAACGAACTGAACAGCCGGCACGACTACGTTCTCGGGATTAATGAACAGTTTTATTACGATGAAGACGGCTTGCACCTGAACCGATTGACAAGTTGGACAGACCCTCTCACCGGAAATCTGCACAAAAACTCCTACGATGCCACCGGACGCATTACCACCAACCACCAAGTTGGCACAATGGCTTACGCCCAAACCGGAGCCGTTTACCGCCCGACCGGAATGGGGCTAAACGCTGCCGGAATGCAGAATTATGACTATACCGGAAACTCCAAACTTCTGCAAAGCATCTCCTACAACGAGAACAACGACCCCATAAAAATAGACGGAACACAAGCCGACTACGCCTTTGAATACGGCTTTGGCGAAACCCGCCGCGTGATGTATTTTGGGAACAACTTTACCACGAACTCCGCCGCCGCAAAAGTGAAATACTACAGCGAAGACACCACGATGGAAGTGGTGATAGACAAAGCGACGGGGCAGCAAAAACACCTGATTTACATTGGTGGCAGCCCGTATGAAGCAAATATTGTATATTTGAAAGATTTTACGCAGAGCAGCGGTTCTTACCAATTTTTGCACAAAGACTACTTGGGCAGCATCTTGGCGGTAAGCGATGAATACGGCGGCATACAGGAAATCCGGCACTTTGACGCTTGGGGAAATATGACGCACTTGAAAAGCGGAAACCTTGCCGTAACCACAGACCCCAATGTAATTGCAAACCGTATCTTGCTGATAGACAGAGGCTACACCGGGCATGAGCATTTGCTTAAAGTAGGTTTAATCCACATGAACGGACGGCTTTACGACCCATTGCTACGCCGTTTCACTCGGCAAATGGAAAAACGTATTAAAAAAGAACATAAACCTTTGCTAAATGAAATGCCTTTGCGTTTTCGAAAATAAGGATTATAACATTAAAAAAACTTGCGCTCTTTGCATTAAAAAAAGATGATTAACATTTTTTAATGCGTTTGACCTCATAATTCCATAATTTTACGAGCAGCCTAACTTTAAAATTCGTAAATTTGAAACAAAAAAATAATTATGTCTAAAGCCATTTCTCAAGTTCCTTTTGCCGTGAACGAAACCGTACGAACTTACGAACCGGGTTCTAAAGAAGTTAAAAATCTGATTGCCGCCTACAAAAAAATGTGGAAAGAAAAAACGGAAATCCCAATGATTATCGGCGGAAAAGAAATTAAAACCAAAGAAAAAATAAAACTGCAATCGCCGCAAGATCACAAACACGACTTCGGTTTTTATTACAAAGGAAATGCAAAACATATTGATGAAGCGATTAATGCTGCTTTGTCTGCAAAAGAAAAATGGAACGCCCTCGGTTGGGAACAGCGGATTTCTATTTTTTTGAAAGCCGCAGATTTAATCGCCGGTCCGTATCGAGATAAATTAAACGCCGCAACGATGATCGGGCAATCCAAAAATGTTCATCAAGCGGAAATTGATGCTGCCTGCGAACTGATTGATTTTCTGCGTTTTAATGCGGAATTTATGACGGAAATGTATTCCGAACAGCCTATTTCCGGCGAAGGAATGTGGAACCGCACAGAATATCGTCCGTTGGAAGGATTTTGTTTCGCCATCACGCCGTTTAATTTTACGGCAATTTCCGGAAATCTGCCGAGTTGTATGGCGATGCTCGGAAATGTAGTGGTTTGGAAACCTTCGCAAAGCCAAATCTATTCCGCCCACGTGATTATGGAAATTTTCAAAGAAGCCGGACTTCCGGACGGTGTGATTAATATGATTTTCACCGGTGGAAAGGAAACCGCAGAAAAAGTTTTAGCGCATCCGGATTTCGCAGGACTGCATTTCACAGGCTCTACGGAAGTTTTTCAAGGCATGTGGAAAATCATCGGAAACCATATTCATCAATACAAAACCTATCCCAGAATTGTGGGCGAAACCGGCGGAAAAGATTTCGTGATGGTTCACAATTCCGCAGATGCAGATGCCGTTGCCACCGCTTTGGTGAGAGGCGCATTTGAATATCAAGGACAAAAATGTTCTGCCGCTTCCCGCGCCTATATTCCCGCTTCGATTTGGAAAAGCGTGAAAAAGAATATGGAAGAACAAATGAAAACCATCAAAGTCGGTTCGCCGGAAGATCCGTCGAATTTCGTGAATGCGGTTATCGACAAGGCTTCTTTCGAGAAATGCAAAGGCTACATCGAACGGGCTAAAAAATCCAAAGATGCCAAAATAGCCATCGGCGGAACGTTCGACGATAAAAAAGGTTGGTTTGTTCACCCGACTGTGATTGAAACCACGAATCCGCATTATGAAAGTATGGAAGAAGAAATTTTCGGACCTATTTTGACGATTTATGTTTATGATGACAAAAAATGGAAAGAAACCTTGAAATTAGTGGATGAAACTTCGGCGTATTCTTTGACGGGTTCTATTTTCGCAAAAGACCGATATGTGATAGACGAGGCTTTCAAAGCGTTGGAAAATGCGGCGGGAAATTTTTATATCAACGATAAACCGACCGGTGCGGTTGTCGGGCAACAGCCTTTTGGCGGAGCGAGAGCGTCCGGAACCAACGACAAAGCCGGTTCCAAAATGAATCTTTTGCGCTGGGTTTCCGTGCGAAGCATTAAAGAAACTTTCGTAACCCCGAAAGATTACAAATATCCGTTTTTGGGGTGATAAAAATTTTGTAATTTATTAATGATCTAAATGCGAAACTTGATTAATTTCACGTTTCGCATTTTTAAGTTATTTATTCGTAGCTCAAAAGTAAAAATACAGCAATCAAAACATTGGTTTTCACTTTCTTTTCCAATTCAGACCAATCTTTTTCAGGAATATAATTTTTGTAAAAATCTATGTTTCGAATCGCAAATTCCGTCGAACCTACAATAATCGTGAGCAAATCTTCAGGTTTTAGAATATTGATAAAAACACCGGAAGCGATGCCTGTTTTTATCACTTCACTCATTTTTTCGGTAAAGGAATTGTAAAAATCCGTGAGTTCCTTTTTTAATTTTTCCGATTGTGGAAATTCCCGCGTTTCAAAATTGTGAAAATATCGATAGCGAAAAAATTGGCTGATTACAAATTTTATCAATTCTTTCATCTGCATTTCAGGGAGACCTTCACGAATTGTTTCGGCAAATTCCAAAAAATTTTCACGTGTTTTTTGCGCCCGATATTCGTAAAGGCAAGAGATCATTTTTTCCTTTGAACCAAAATAATAAGAAATCATCGCCACATTGATATTGGCTTCGGAAGAAATTTCACGCACGGAAACTGCCTCAAAACCTTTTTTTACAATCAGTTTTTCTGCAATTTCCAAAATATGAATTTGTTTTTCGGTGAACTTTTTACCCACAATTTTTTCTTTTCGGTAAAGTTAATTTTTTTTTATCTTGCAAAATACTTTTTTTACTTGACTCTTTTATAAATGACTTTCCCTTTCGCTTTTCACATTTTCGGACACGAAATTTATCTGCATTTTTTTGCGGAATTTTTGGCGTTTTTTCTGGGCTATCGCTGTTATGTTTGGGAGAAAAAACGCTTTCCGGATTTTGTGGATTCCACCAATCGGCTTTACGCCATTTTGGGAGCAGCCATCGGTGCTTTGGTCGGTTCGCGGTTAATCGGCTCGTTGGAAAATCCGGAGATTTTTCTGTCCGGAAATCTGTTGAATATTTTTCAGAGCAAAACCATTATCGGCGGGATTTTCGGCGGTTTAATCGGTGTGGAAATCACCAAAAAAATCATCGGCGAAAAAACTTCCACCGGCGATTTGTTTATTCTGCCGCTGATTTTGGGAATTGCCATCGGAAGAATCGGCTGTTTTTCGATGGGCGTTTTTGAATTTACCTACGGAAACCCGACCGATTTTTTTCTCGGAATGAATCTGGGAGACAGCATCAAAAGACATCCGACATCACTTTACGAAATCATTTTTCTCGCCGCACTTTTTCCGATTTTTTATTCCGCATTGAAAAAACAAAAATTCCGAAACGGCGTTTTGTTCAAGATTTTTATGCTCGCCTATTTCGGATTTCGATTTTTAATAGAATTTATCAAACCCAACGAATTTTATGTTCTCGGACTTTCCGTAATCCAATGGGTTTGCGTGATTTGCTGGGTTTATTACGCGAAATTTATATTGAGTTTAATCATTAATCCAAAAAAACGTTCTAAATCATTAAAAATCAATTAATTAAATGATTAATATTTAATGAAACACCCATGACAAAATATTGACACACAAACAAAACCGAAGGTTTTGCCGACACCATTAAAAAAAATAAAAATGCAGGAGGCAAATCGAAGATTCGCCGATTCCATTGAAAATAATAAAAATGACAGAGGCAAATGATTGTACAAAGTGTTCCATTGCTTTCGTTTTGGCAACTTCAATACAAAAAACCAAATAACCACAGCGGGATTTTGTTTGCAAAACCGGTTTCAATATCGTCTGCCGCAATATATGAGTTTTTAACATTTTTTATTTGAAAATTGCTTTTGCTTTTTCCACCCACTTCGAAAACAATGGCTTTATCAATTGTAAAATCACCATTTTTTGCTGTGTTTACTTTATGTTTTGTACGTAATTGATTTGCAAAAAAAGTTTCACGCACATTGCCTGTATTGACATTTTGAAATGCCAAAGAATGAATAATATTGGTGTTTTCAAGATACACTTTTTGTGGTTTTGATAAGGTTTGAACGGTTTGTTTGGATTCTGTAATACATTGAATTACACCCGCTTTATCCAATAAATAAAGATATTTTACCAAAGCGTGTCGTCCGATTTCTATTGATGCGCTCAAACCGGCAATATTTGGCGTAAACGGCACCATTTCTGCTATTGTTGCAAGCAATTTTTTGATTTTCAATATTGTAGAATATTCTATATTTTCTATTGCCGGCAAATCTTCGTTCAGTGTTTTGTTTATAGATTGTTCGACTTGAATAGGATAAGTCGCAAGATTTTCCTTATAATAAGGATAATAGCCATATTCTAAATATTTTCTGAGTTCGGGTAAAATTTTCATTTTGGAGGTGATATCAGAGGCTATTGTTCTGTGGTCATTCAAAATATCATTCAATTTAAAGACAGGAAATTCAATTTCATTTTCATACTTTAGAAACTCTCTGAAAGACAAACCCTTGAGTTCATAAACTATCGCCCTCCTTGAGAAATCAACACTCGCATTAAAAATTTCGAGAATGGAAGAACCCGTAAAAACAATATGCAAAGTGGGATAAGAATCATAAATATTTTTAATTTCCACTGCCCACGATCGGTATTTGTGTACTTCGTCTAAAAACAAATGCGTACCGCCGAGATTATAAAAATCTTCGGCGAGTTCCGATAGAGAATGTTTTGTAAACCAAATATTATCCATACTTGCATAAAGCGCTTTTGATTTATCCGGAAAATTCAATTTGATATATTGCAGCAAAAGCGTGGATTTTCCTGTACCTTTCGCTCCAATAATACCCACCAATCGATTATTCCACGCAATATTGTCGTACAAATAACGGATAAAATCGATTTTTGTATGCTGTATAAGCCTGTCGGAAGTGGTAATTAGAGGTTCCATTTTTATAAAAAATTGGTATTTTAAAATATCAGCAAAGATACTCTTTTTTCCACAAAACCAAATGTTGTATATTTGTTTAGATTAATCTGATGCTTAATATGCCGGAACGCAATTATATTTACTACGATTTCACCGAAAGCCTCTGCGAAAAATGCCTGAGAAAAACTGACGCAAAAATTGTGTTTAAAAAAGAAAAAGTTTATATGCAAAAACGCTGTCCGGAACATGGAAAATCCGAAGTTTTGATTGCAGACGACATCCCGTATTACAAAGAAATCCGAAACTACAACAAAGCCTCCGAAATGCCGCTGAAATTCAACACAAAAACAGATTTCGGATGCCCGTATGATTGCGGACTTTGCACGGATCACGAGCAACATTCCTGCCTCACGATTGTGGAAATCACAGACCGATGCAATCTCGCTTGCCCAACTTGCTACGCCAATTCTGCTCCGAATTTCGGGCGACATCGAACTTTGGAAGAAATCGAAAAAATGCTCGACACCATCGTGAAAAATGAAGGCGAACCGGACGTGGTGCAAATCAGCGGCGGCGAACCTACGGTTCATCCGCAGTTTTTTGAAATTTTGGACATCGCAAAAAGCAAACCGATTCGGCATCTAATGTTGAATACCAACGGAATACGAATTGCAAAAGATAAAAATTTCACGAAAAAACTCGCTTCGTATATGCCGGATTTTGAAATCTATTTGCAGTTTGACAGTTTCAAACCTGAAGTTTTACGGCAATTGCGCGGCGAAGATTTAACCGAAACCCGCAAAAAAGCATTGGAACATTTGAACGAATTTAATCTTTCGACCACGCTCGTGGTAACGCTTCAAAAAGATTTAAACGATAGTGAAATCGGGGAAATCATCCGTTTTGCATTGAAACAAAAATGCGTTCGCGGTGTTACGTTTCAGCCGACCCAAATTGCCGGAAGATTCGAAAATTTTAACCCGAAAACCGATAAAATCACGATGACGGAAGTTCGGCGAAAAATTCTGGAGCAAGCGAAAATTTTTAAACCCGAAGATTTAATCCCCGTTCCTTGCAATCCGGACGCTTTGGTAATGGCTTACGCGCTGAAATTGGACGGCGAAGTTTTTCCACTCACGCGCTATGTGAATCCTGAAGATTTGCTGAACAATTCTAAAAATACCATCGTTTACGAACAAGACGAAAGGCTTCATAAACACATGATAAACCTTTTCAGCACGGGAAATTCTGTGGAAAAAGCAACGGAAGAACTACATTCTTTGATGTGTTGCCTGCCGCAAATAGACGCTCCGAATTTGGATTACGGCAATTTGTTCAGAATCATCATTATGCAATTTATTGACGCATATAATTTTGATGTTCGGGCGATAAAAAAATCCTGCGTTCACATTGTGGACAAAGACTACAAAATCATTCCGTTTGAAACGATGAATCTCTTTTACAGAGACGAAAAAAAGAAGATTTTGGAGGAGAGAAGAAAAGAAGTTTTGAGATTTTAAAAAATACTTTAAGCAATAAGCAATAGGCAATAAGCCTAAAGCCACCTGCTTGAAGCCTAAAAGTAATATATATGTTTGCAATGCTAATTTTAACTGCTTTGGTCAGCCTGCTTTTAATAGGTTTTGGAATTTATCAGATAGTTTTCAAGAAAAACAAAAAACTCGGGATTACGCTTTTGATATTGGCGGTTGCCATTTTTCTTTACGGTTTGTCGGTTTGCGGAATTATATTTTGAAATTTTTAATAATATGATGGGATTTTTTTCAACCTTTATCACAGATGTTTGTAAAGAAATTGAAATCACATTAAGAACACACAAATCATTATTTATCATATATTTATAAAATTATGACCCCCTAAATGCCTCCTCTT